>JANOAM010000083.1:0-1663 GCA_031411215.1 Betaproteobacteria bacterium | reverse complement strand
GCCGTGTCTTCGGCCAGCACGGTGAAGTGGCGTACGGCGCCGGACACGCCTTGCAGGTCACGCAGGGCTGTCCACGTCTGCAGGCCGTCAAAGCTGTCCGAATAGCGGTAGGTCTTGCGGGTGTAGTCGTCCAGGTGGATGCGCCAGCCTTCACGGCCCTGGGCGTCGCGCACGGGGATCAGCGACTGGCCTTCTGAAGGGCCACCCCAGTCGGCCCAGTCGCCCAGGCGGTCGTAGGTCCAGGGGCCGTCCAGGGATGCCGCCCAGGCCCGTTCGACCAGCTTGCTGGTTTCGTTCTTCGCAAACGCGACATAACGGCCATCGTGGCGTATCACGAAGGTGTCGATGGGGTTGCGGTCCAGGCCTTGCAGCAGGCGTGGTGCGCTGAAGGCCGTGAAGTCGGCGCTGGTCGGCTGCAGGTGGAAGGCCCGGAACGGGCCTTCGGTGCCTCCGCTGGACAAGGACACGATGACCGACAGGCGCCCGTCCGCGTCACGGAACCACTCGGGCGCCCAGACGTTGGTCAGGCCGCTCAGCGGCACGGTGATGTCCGCCACATGCTGCCACTGACGCAGGTCGCGTGAGCGCGCCACGCCGAAGGTCTGCCCGGTCCATCCTGTCGTGTAGACGATGAGGTAACTGCCGTCTTCCACGCGTGTGATGGACGGGTCGCGCAACAGGCCCTTGGGCGGCTGCCAGGCCTCCGACGCCAGGGTCTTGTAGGTGACGCCGTCAGCCGACGTGAACAGGCTCAGCCGGTCCTGCGACGTGGCCGGGAAGGCGGCCATGACGAAGGTCTTGCCAGCCGCAGGCCCGGCCTCCCGCGGTGCCGCCACGGTGGCGCCGGCCGCAGGGTTCTGTCCCGGCAGATCCTGCGCCCCCAGTGGCGTGGTGCTGAAGGCCAACAGCGAGGCCAGCAACGTGGCCAGCAAGGCCCCAGCACGGCTCATGGGCTCAGAGCTTGTACGACAGGCTGGCGTAGTAGCGCCGGCCGGACCAGGCCAGTTCGTTGGGGCGTGCCATGGACCCGGAATAGGTCAGCTCGGCCTGGTCGGTGAGGTTCTTGGCTTCGAAGGACACTGTCATGGCCTTGGTCAGGCGGAACTGGATCTTGGCGTCCAGGTAGGCCGTGGCGTCGCGGAAGTTGGGGTTGCCGGACACGTCGTTGCCGCCCGTGTAGTAGCTGCCCCGCTTGTGGTAAGCGATGCGGGCGTTGACCAGGCCCTGGTCGTACCACAGGCCCAGGTTGTAGGCGGTCTTGGACATGCCCGGGTAGGGCAGCACGGTGCCGTCCAGCGTGTTCAGCAGTTCGTTGCCCGTGGCGTAGCGGAAGCCCATGCGGGTGTAGTTGGCGTCGACACCGAAGCCGCTCAACCAGCCCGGCAGGAAGGTCAGCGCGGTGCGGCCGGCGAGTTCCATGCCCTGGGTGCGTGCGCCTTCGCCGTTGATGGGCATGGTCACGTCGAACACATTGCCGGTGTTGAAGAAGTCGACGTTGGCGACGCGGATGGCTGGGCGCACATAGGTGCCGATGTCGGTGCGGAAGAGGGCCAGGCTGACCTGCGTGTCCTTGGAGGGGTAGTACTCCAGGCTGAAGTCGTACTTGGTGGCGCGGTAGGGCTTCAGGTCCGGGTTGCCGGCGGTGCAGTCGTCGGTGCCATCA
>JANOAM010000082.1:0-13045 GCA_031411215.1 Betaproteobacteria bacterium | reverse complement strand
CGAGCCCAGAACAAGCCCGGTGCGCAAGCGCCGGGCTTTTTTCATGGGCACGGATGACCTGCGAGGTCATCGACGCGCCCTCATGCCGGCACCACCATGACCCCATCGTCATGGAAGGAGCCTTGTATGAACAACTTCGACATGCTGCCGCTGGCGGTGGGCCACATGATCGGCCTGGGGGCCATCGGCTCCTGCCTGGGCGTGGGCCTGCTGGGCAGCCGCTATGTGGAGGCCTGTGCACGCCAGCCTGAACTGATGGAACCGCTGCAGACCAAGGTCTTCCTGTTGGTAGGTCTGCTGGACGGGGCTTTCATCATCGCCACCGGCATCGGCCTGTGGTTCGCCACGGCCAACTCGTTCAAAGGCTGACTCAGCGCCTGGCAGCCCTGGGCGCCGCACCGCAGATCAAATCGATGCCGGCGTGAGCCGTGGCCACCAGGTCGGCGCGTTTGTCGCCGGCACGAGAGCGCAGGGCCAGAGTGTGCAGCAACGCCGAGGCCACGCGGGCCAGCATCAACGGGTCGGCGGTGAGGGCCAACTCGCCTTCGTCCTGGGCGCGGCGCAGCCGTGCTTCGAACGCCGCGTCGAACTCACGCAGCCCCTGGGCCAGCACGCGGCGCACCTCCGCATCGGTCCCGGCCTCGGTCGCCGCGGTACCGATGAGAAGGCAGCCGCGCTGCGCCTCGCTGACCGGGTAGTACATCCTCAGCGCCGTGTCGTAGACCCGCCGCAGGGCCTCACGCAAGGGGTGCGTGCCACCCAGCGCAGCGTCCATGGCCGCCTTGCCGGCCTGCACGTACCGCTGCAGCACCGACAGGTACAGCGCGTGTTTGTCACCGAAGGCGCCGTACAGGCTGGGGCGGTTCATGCCCGTGGCCTCGGTCAGCGCATCGAGCGAGGTGTTGGCATAGCCGGCACGCCAGAAGGCCCGCGTGGCGCTGGACAGCGCTTCATCGGGGTCGTAGGCCCGTGGCCGGCCGCGTGGGCGGGGAGCCGGGATTGTTGATTTTTGTACCAAGATGGAAGAAATTCCTTGACGGCCTGGATTTGTGTTCAATATAGTACAAAAACACCTGACTTCCATTCCTTTCCTGGAGACGCCCATGGAGTTGTACTTCTCGCCAATGGCCTGTTCGCTGGCCAGCCGCATTGCCTTGTATGAAGCCGGTGCCGAGGCCCGCTACACGGCCGTCGACACGCGCCGCAAACGCACGCAGGAGGGGGCCGACTACCGGGCCATCGCGCCGATGGGCCAGGTGCCCGCCCTGCGCACCGACGACGGCCTGCTGCTGACCGAAAACGCCGCCGTGCTGCAGTACGTGGCCGAACGCCACCCGGCAGCGCAACTGCTGCCTGCAGGCGATGCCGAACGTGCGCAGGTGCGCCAATGGCTGAGCTTCATCGGAACCGAGTTGCACAAATCCTTGTTCGTGCCCTTGCTCGACCCAGCCGCGCCGCCCGAGGTCAAGGCCTATGCGCGTGGCAAGGAGGCGCTGAAGTTGGGCGTGCTGCAAGACCACTTGGCGCAGCACGAGCACCTGGTTGGCGGCTTCACCATTGCCGATGCCTACCTGACCGCCGTGCTCAACTGGGCGCCCTACGCGGCCTTGGACCTTCAACCCTGGCCGGCGCTGACGCAGTACCACCGCCGCATGGCGCAGCGCCCATCGGTGGCACGCGCCATCGGCGAGGAGTTCGAGCTCTACAAACAGGAGCAGGCCCGGCGTTGACCGGCGCAGTGCCGTTCCGGTCAGCGGCCTTCAGGTGCCCAGTCCCGCCCGCATGGTCTGCAGCCGTGCCGCCGTCTCGCCATCGGCCGGCAGCAGCGTCTCGATGGCGATCTCGGCCAGCGTCACGTCACGTGGTGCGCCGAACACCGTGATGGTCGTGATGAAGCGCAGGGTGCCCAGCGGTGACCGAAAGACCAGCGGCACGGCCACGTCCTGAAGGCCCGTGGTGGCTTCATCCGGCGCTGGTGTCGGTGCCGATGGGCCGGGCAGGGCGCTCAGTTCGTCCAGCAGGTCCTGCAGCACCGGGTCCTGCGTGCCGGCCACCTGGTGTTTCAGGCGCTTGAGTACGTAGGCACGCCAGTCGGCCAGGTTCTCGATCAGCGGCGCCAGCCCTTGCGGGTGCAGCGACAGGCGCAGCACGTTGACGGGTGGCGTGACCAGTTCGGGCGCGGCCTGGGACAGCAGCAAGGGCACCATGCAGTTGTGGGCCAGCAGTTGCCAGTGCCGGTCCACGGCCAATGCCGGCCAAGGCTCGTGTGCGTCCAGCAGGCGCTGCAGCGCGGTGCGCACCTCGGCCAGCGCCGGGTCGGTCAGCGGCCGTGCCGGGTACAGTGGCGCATAGCCCGCGGCGGCCAGCAGCGCATTGCGGTCGCGCAGCGGCACATTCAACCGCTCGGCCAAACGGAGCACCATCGCGCGGCTGGGTTGCGCACGGCCGGTTTCCAGCCAGGACAGATGGCGCGACGAGACCTCGGCCTGCAGCGCCAAGTCCAGCTGTGTGCAGCCGCGCTGCTGGCGCCAGTGGCGCAGCAGCCGGCCGAAGGGAGCGCTGGCCTGGTCCACCGCCGTCCCAGGTCAGAAGATGGTGCCGTCGCTGTCTATCTTCAGCGGCGGCCCGCCGTCGGCGCGCAGCTCCTGGGCCAGCTCACGGCCCGCCGCCCAGGTGCCGCCTTCCAGGATGCAGGCCAGCGGCAGTTCCTCCGCGGTCTTGCCCAGGCGCTGGCGCACCAGCGTGGCCAGTTCGTCCAGCAGCGCCACGGTCAGTGCACGCCATTCGACGATGAACTCGTCCTGTGGCGTCCAGGTCTTCTGCAGCAGCCGCGGGTCACGCGGGCGGATCACACCGCCGTCCAGCAGCAGGCCACCGTTGCGGTATTCCGGCAGGCCCGTCAGCGCATCCAGGCCGGTGACCTGCACGCCCGCCCATTGCAGCGGTTCCAGCAGCGAATAGCTCAGCCACTGGCTCAGTTTGTGGAAAGGCACCCAGCCGGCGGTGACGGTGTCGGCGCTGCCGTCGCCCAGCTGGTTGCCGGCCCAGCGATGCGGCCACACATCGCCCACGGGCACGCCCTTGATCACGCTGCCACTGGGCCAGATGGGCGCCAGCGTGTGCAGCAGTTCACCCAGGATGTCGGCCGCCGCCACTTCATGGCGTGCCTGGCCGGTGGCGGCGTCCGTCACCAGGCGGTCGAACATCAGCCCTGGCCGGGCCTGCAGGCCGCTGTGGTTGGCTTCCTGCTGCAGCACACGCCCCAGGCGCGACAGCAAGGACGCACGCCCGTCCAGGCCCACGATGGGGTTGGACGGGCTGCTCTGGAACACCGCACGCAGCTGCGACGCGTCCACCTTCTGCAGCGCGGCGGCGTCGGCGCGCAGCGGCTGGCCTGGCGTGGATGAAAACGTGCCCTCCAGGAAGGCGCGGAAGCTGGCCACGCCCAGGCCTTCGGAACGCGAAAGCTTTTGTCCCGTGGCCGCTTCGTTGTAGACCCAGGAGGCGCCGGCACCGGCGTCCAGCAGCACGCTGACCACTGTCAGGTCGAAGCGCGCGCGGGCCTGCTCCATGGTGCCCAAGCCGGGTGTTTGCGCGGCCATCAAGGCGTCCATCTCGGCCTTACGGTCCACACCACCGGGTTCGAAGTGGCGCCAGCGGCTGTGGAAGGGGATGCGCAGGTCCGGGAAGCGCTTCAGCGTCAACGTGGCCACCCGCTCCGCCAGCGCGGGCAGGGCGCTGCGGTCCAGCGCGAAGTTGGGGCTGACGCCACGCGCCACCGCGTCCAGCACGGCGTTGCAGCGCACACGGATGGTGGCGGGGTCGTTCAAGCGGTCCAGCGGGTGGTGGCGGTCGGCCCGGCGTGCGCTTGAAAGGTCGTTCAAGGCGTCATTCAAGGCCACGGCCCTTCACGCGCGCCAGGTCCGCTTCCGTAGGCACACTGCCTTCGGTGAAATAGCCGGCGGCGATCTTGGCTTCCATTTCCACCTTGGCGTCGGCGGGGATCAGTGAGTCCGGGATCGGTACCCGTTCACCGACCTCGATGCCGCTGCCCGTGATGGCGTGGTACTTGTCATTGCTCATGCTCACCAGTCGGTGGATCTTCTTCACGCCCAGCCAGTGCAGCACGTCGGGCATCAGTTCCTGGAAGCGCATGTCCTGCACCCCGGCCACACACTCCGTGCGCAGGAAATACTTGTCGGCGCTGTCGCCACCGACCTGGCGCTTGCGTGCGTTGTAGACCAGGAACTTGGTGACTTCGCCCAAAGCCCGGCCTTCCTTGCGGCTGTAGGCGATCAAGCCCACGCCACCTTTCTGCGCACCCTGGATGCAGTCCTCGATGGCGTGGGTCAGGTAGGGCCTGCAGGTGCAGATGTCGCTGCCGAAGACGTCGCTGCCGTTGCACTCGTCGTGCACACGCGCCGTGAGCGTCACGTTGGGGTTGGCCAGGTCGCGCACGTCGCCAAAGACATAAAGGGTCTGCCCGCCGATGGGTGGCAGGAAGACTTCCAGGTCGCTGCGTGTGACCAGTTCCGGGTACATGCCGCCGGTCTCTTCAAAGAGGGCTCGGCGCAGGTCGGCTTCGCTGACCTTGAAGCGTTCCGCCACGCCGGGCAGCCACCACACGGGCTCCACCGCGATCTTGGTGACCGTGGCGCTGGCGTCTTCCAGCAGCACCTTGCCGTCCACCGCCAGGCGCTGGAAGGCCAGGGCCTGCTTGATTTCCGGCAGGTGGATGTGCGCCTTGGTGACGGCGATGGTCGGGCGGATGTCGTAGCCCTGCGCCAGGTAGTCGGCGTAGACCACCTGCACGCTGGCGCCCCAGGGGTCCATGGAGACGATCTTCTTCGGGTCGCCCCATTGCGGGTAAGGGCCGACCAGGTCGGTGGGCGACGTGTTGGTCAGGTCGGCGCGGTGGCCCTTGAGCAGATTGCCTGCGGCCACGGCCAGCGCACGGTAGACGCCATAACTGCCGCTGTGCGTGCCCACGACATTGCGCTGGCTGCGGTTGCTGGTGCTGCCCACGATGGGCCCGCGCAGCTGCGGGTCAGCGGCACCCCACTGCAATGCGGGCGCACCCGTGGTGCCCTGGTTGGGATGCGAAGTCAGCCTGATGTGTCGGGGTGCGGAAGCACTGTCCATGGGTTGCGGTCACCGTGTTGCCAAGCGCGGAAGATACGCCACCCTGCGACAAGCCCGCCGCATCACCCGGGAGACGGGTCCGCGTTGTGCTTGCAAATGCACACACCTGCCTGAGAATCCGGCGCGCGGCTGGGTCGCCGCAACGACAAGAAACAACGCAAAAGCAGCGCAGAACCAACTGGAGGATTCATGCTCAAGCAACTCACCCTGGCCGTGTTTGCCGTGGCGGCCGCCGTGTCCGTGTCCGCCTGGGCGCAGGGCCGCCCCGACCGTGACGCGATCGACGTGCAGGTGGTCAACGGCCAGATTTATGTAGCGGAAGAAGAAGCCCGCACGACGCCGGAACACGGTGCGCTGGTCTGGCGCGTCGTGACGCCGGGCTACCGGTTCACGGACGACGGCATCGTCATCCAGTCCGACGGCAAACACCGCTGCGGCCCCACCGCCAACGGCCAGCGCTACCGCTGCGCCAAGCTGCGCCACTTGCGCGGCGAGCGCTACAAGTACGACGTGAGGTTGGTCAACGCCAGGACGGGTGAAGCGCTGACGCCGCTGGACCCGTGGATCATCAACGATTGATTGTTCGCGCCAGTTGGGCCAACGCCAGGCCCAGTTCGGATTCAGGCCCGGCGCCGGCTTGCTGCGCCAGGGCCTGAGCCTCAGCCGCAGTCGTCTGTGCCGCGGCCCGTTCACCCGCCAGCGCCTGGCTTTCGGCCTGGCAGCACAGCAGCAGACCCAGGCTCAACTGGTCCTGCAAGTCGCTGAGGATCTCCCGGCCCGCGGCCAGTTGTTCACGCGCGGTCGGGTGGTCGCCCAGTCGGGCTTGGGCCAGACCCAGGTAGCCCAGGATCTGGCCTTCGGACCGGCGGTCACGCGTCTGGCGTGACAGGGCCAGCGCGGCTTCAAAGCGGGCCAGGGCTGGCGCCGCCTCGGCGCGGGCGTTGTGCACCAGGCCCAGGTTGCACAGGGCCACACATTCCAGCCGTGCGTCACCCAGGTCGCGGCCGACCTGCAGCGCAGCGTCACCGGCGGTCGTGGCGTCTTGCAACCGGCCCTGCATGATGTACAGCAGCCCCAGGTTGCACAGCGTGTTGCCTTCACGCTGGCGGTCACCCAATTCGCGCGCCAGCACCAGCGAAATCTCGCCCTGGCGCAGGGACTCCGCCGTGCGGCCCAGGTTGGCGTTCAGGCTGCTGAGGTTGCCCAGCACAAGGCACTGCCAGCGCTTGAGGCCGGCCTGCTGAGCCAGCTGCAGCACGCTGTCCCAGTGGCCGCGCGCGTCGTTCATCTGCCCCTGGCCGAAAGCCAGCGCGCCCAGGCCGTTGAGCGCCGCACATTCCAGCGCCGGGTCACCGGCCAGGCGCGCGCCACGCAGCGCCTGTTCGTGTTCGGACAGCGCCTGCCAGGTGCGGCCCTGGCGCGCGTGCAGGGCGGCCAAGCTGCTGCGCACGGTGGACTCGCAGGCGATGTCGCCGGCGGCCTTGGCGCGTGTCAGCGCGGTCTCGAAAGCCGGTGCGGCTTCGGCTCTGCGGCCGGCCGCCGTGAGCGACTGACCCAGCACCGCGAAGGCATGGGCGGCGGCCCGGTGGCCCAGCTGCGGCATGGCGCACAAAGCCTGCGCCAGGTCCACACCCGTCTTGAAGGGCCCGCGCAGGGCCAGCGCGGCCCAGGCACCGTCCAGCGCGCCGCTGGCCAGGTCGCCCTGGTGGGCCTCCACGGCCCACTGGCAGGCGGCCACCAGATTGTCCAGGTCCGCCGCCTGCTGTTCCGTGGCGCGCTTCGGGCCCAGGGCGGCAAAGAAGCCGCCGTGGCGCTGCTGTGCGGCGCGCCAGGCCTGCGGACCGGTGCCCAGGGGCGCGTCGGCAGCCTGCAGGCGTTCCAGTGCATAGGCCTGCACGCTGCCCAGCAGATCAAAACGATCTTGCGGCAGCGCGCGCACGAAAGACTTGTCGACCAGCGACTGCACCACGTCCAGCGTCCAGGGCGCGCCGGGGAAACGCGACAAGTCGATCACCGCTTCGGCCGCGTCCAGCGCAAAGCTGCCATGGAAGACGGCCAGCTGCGCCAGCCCGGACTTCTCGGCCGGCAGCAGCAGGTCCCAGGACCAGTCGAAGGCCGCACGCAGCGTCGCCTGGCGGTCCAACCGGCCGCCGGACGAAGCCAGCAGCTTGAAGCGTTCGCTCATGCGCGCCAGCAGCGCACGCGGCGGCAGCGTCCGCACACGTGCAGCAGCCAGTTCAATGGCCAGCGGCAGGCCGTCCAGCAGTTTCACCAGCGGGCCTATGGCGGCCAGGTCCTCGGGGTTGGGCTGGAAATCTCGTCGTGCGGCGGCGGCGCGGCGCAGGAACAGGGTCTGCGCGTCTGCGCTGACCATGGGCGCCAGGAACACGGCCTCTTCACCGGCGATGCCCAGCACCTCGCGCGACGTGACCAGGAAGCGCGCCGCGCCGGCACGTTCCAGCCAGCGACCCACCGTGGCTTCGGCATGGCGAGCCAGTTGCTCGAAGTTGTCCAGCACCACCAGGCAGGCGCCGCGCCCGGCGATGACGCCGCCCAGCTGATGCAGCGGGTCTTCCTGGCCCAGCGGCACGTCCAGGCCTTGCGCGACGGCGCTGTAGAGACCCTCCAGCGTGCGTGCGCTGGCCAGGTCGCAGAACCAGATGCCACCAGGGAAATCGCCCAGCCGCGTCCAGCCGAAGTGCATGGCCGCGCGGGTCTTGCCGCAGCCGCCTATGCCCAGCAGCGACACCAGACGCGCACCTTCGTCAAAGCGGCGTGACAGCTCAGCCAGCGTGGCGCGGCGGCCGACGAAGGCGTCACGCTCGGCCGGCAGGCTGTGGCGGGTGTCGCGCAGCGGCAGCCACAGGTCTTCGTGCTGCACCACGCGGTAGACCTTCTCGGTGTCCGGCGGCGCCGTGAAGGGCGCTCCACTCTCACCTACCTCGAACAGCTCGATGGGCGTGGGCAGGCCCTTGACCGCCCAGTGGCCGTGCGACTGCACACGCCAGGGCCCTTCACCCGACTCACCCAGCGCGTCCCGGGCCGCAGCGGTGACCAGTGTTTGCCCGCCCAGGGCGGTGGACATGACCCGCGCGGCCAGCGGCTTGGCCACGCCGTCCACTTCCAGCGGCTTGGCACCCAGGGCCACGTCGGCGGCAGGCGTTTCGCGCACGGTGACGGCGCCCAGGTGCAGCCCGGCGCGGGCGCGCAGGCGCAGGGGTTTGCCATCGGACGCGTGCAGCGTCGGTTCCAGTGCGGTCAGCGCACGGTGGTAGGCCAGCGCGTAGCCCAGGGCGCTGCGTACGTCGCCGAACATGATCAGGAAGCCGTCGGTCTTGTCGATCTCGCGGCCCTGCCAGTCGCGCAGCAGGTCGCGTGCGACGCGGTCGTGCGCGGCCCACAGGCGGCCCATGGTCTCGTCGCCCAGGCGTGCGGCAAGCGCGGCGCTGTCCACCAGGTCTGTCAGCAGCAGGGCGGCGGTCTGGTCCACTCAGATGAACCCACGCACCGGGCGCGCGGTGCGCTGCAGCCAGTTGCTGGCGGCGTAGGTGGCCGTGGCGTCCGTGGCATGCAGCGTGTAGGCCACACGCGACTTGGCACTGCGGTTGGGCGCGCTGTAGTGCGGCAGCAGGCCGTGGAAGACGATCAGCGTGCCGGCCTCCACCGGCAGCGACACGGCGCGGCCGGCGTCGGGCAGGGCGTGGCGTCGAGCTTGTCCATGCGCAGCTGGCCGTCGTCGCAGACATAACGCTCGCGCAGCACGCCGCGGGTGCCGCGATGGCCGCCGGGCTCGGCCCACAGGCAACCGTTGTCCAGCGTGGCGTCTTCCAGCGCAAACCAGAAGGTGGTGACGCTGAGCGGGTCGGTGACGAAGAAGCTGGCGTCCTGGTGCCAGCCCACTTCACCGCCTATGTGCGGCTGCTTGAAGATGACCATGCTCTGCCAGATCAGCGGCTGCTGAAGGCCCACGCCGCGGGCCACTGCGGCCAGTTCCGGGCCGTGGCTGAAGGCGTCGAACACGGCGTCGCGGTCGTGCAGCGCGTGGCCGATCTTGTTGATCGACTGGTCCTTGGGCACGAGCAGCTGGCCGTGTTCGTCCAGCGCTTCTTCCTCGAAGAAGCAATGCACCTGGTCGGCGGATTCCAGCAGCTTCTCGTCGGCCACCACGGAACGGTCGCGCGTGGAAAAGCGGCTGGCGCCAGCGCCCGGGTCAAAGGCATCGACCAAGGCGCGGGCCTGCGCCACCGCGGCTTGCACCTCGGCCAGCGGCTTGAAGCCGGGCAGCACCAGATAGCCCTGGTCCTGGTAGGCAGCTTGCTGTGCAGTGGTCAGCATGGTGAAGTGTTGCGTGTCTGCGTCAAGCGCGCACACGAGCGTGGCAGTTTCATGAAGGTACGGAGTCGGCCCGGCATCATCAATGCTACTGCCCGACAACCCCCTCTCGAGGAACCCCATGACCCCACGCCACAAGCCCTTCGTGCACCACGCGCTGGCCACCGCCGCGCTGTCCGCCTTGTCTGCGCTCCACGCCGGTGCGCAGGCCCAGTCCACGCCGCAGGCCGGTGAGCTGCAGGTGGTGACCGTGACCGCCGAGCGCCGCGTGGAAAACATCCGCGACGTGCCCAGTTCGGTGACGGCGCTGCAAGGCGAGATCCTGGACGTCATCAACACCAGCGGCATGGACGTGCGTGGCCTCAGCGGCCGTGTGCCCAGCCTGAACATTGAATCGTCCTTCGGCCGCGCCTTCCCGCGCTTCTACCTGCGCGGTTATGGCAACACCGATTTCCGCCTGAACGCGTCGCAGCCCGTGTCCCTGGTCTACGACGACGTGGTGCAGGAGAGCCCCATCCTGAAGGGCTTCCCGGTCTTTGACATCGACCGCGTGGAAGTGCTGCGCGGACCGCAAGGCAGCCTGTTCGGCCGCAACACGCCGGCCGGTGTTGTCAAGTTCGACAGCGTCAAGCCGGGCAAGAAGACCGAGGGCTACGGCAGCATCTCCTTCGGCACCTTCAGCACCATCAACGCCGAAGGCGCGGCCAACATCGCCATGGGCAACGGCCTGGCCATGCGCATCAGCCTGCTCAACCAGACCCGCAGCGACTGGGTCGACAACACCTACGCCGCCGGCCCCACCAAGAAGCTGGAGGGCTACCGCGACAGCGCGATGCGCGTGCAGCTGGGCTATGACGGCGGCAAGGACTTCAATGCGCTCTTCAACGTGCACGCCCGGGACTACAAGGGCTCAGCGCGCCTGTTCCGCGCCAACATCATCAAGCCCGGCACGAACGACTTCGTGGCCGGCTTTGACGAGAAGAAGATCTCCATCGACGGCCAGAACACGTCGGAGCTGCAGAACTTCGGCACCAACCTGCGCCTGCGTTTCGGTCTGGGCAACATGGCGCTGTACTCGGTGACGGGCCTGGAGACGGTCAAGACCTACAGCCGGGGCGACATTGACGGCGGCTACGGCGCCAGCTTCCTGCCGCCGGGCAGTTCCGGCCCGGGCACGATCCCGTTTGCGTCCGAATCGGCCGACGGCATTCCCAAGCACCGGCAGTTCACGCAGGAATTCCGGCTGGAATCCGACACCAGCGGCGCGCTGGCCTGGCAGGCAGGCCTGTTCCTCTTCAACGAGGACTACCGCATCGAAAGCTTCAGCTACGACTCGCTCAACGCCAACGCGCAGGACGGCTACGAGAAGGTGCGCCAGAAGAACACCGCCGTGGCCGTGTTCGGCAATGTGAACCTGGCCGTGACCGACCAGTTCAAGCTGCGCGCCGGCCTGCGCTACACCCGCGACAAGAAGGACTTCACGGTTGAGCAGTACACCAACAGTGGCTTCGTGCCCTGTGTGCTTTTGGCCAAGTGCACGCTGGCGCAACTGCAGGCGCAAGGGCCTACCACCGCATCGCCCAGCGACAACAAGCTGAACTGGGACGTCAGCGCCACCTACGCGCTGAACAAGGCCACGACGCTGTACGCACGCGCCGGCACGGGCTTCCGCGCCAGCAGCGTGCAGGGTGCGGGTGCATTCAACGGCCAGTCCGTGGCCGGGCCTGAGAACAACACGTCCATCGAAGCCGGCGTGAAGGCGGACCTCTTCGGCAAGAAGGCGCGCATCGCCTTTGACGTCTTCAGCTACACCGTGAAAGACCTGCAGCTGACGGCCGTGGGCGGTGGTGCCAATTCGAACATCCTGCTGTCAGCCAAGAAGGCCACGGGTCAGGGCTTCGAACTGGACTTCCAGGCCTACGTGACCGACAACCTGCTGACCAGCTTGGGCGTGGGCTACAACGCTACCAAGATCAAGGACGGCAACCTCGCCGTGGCCTACTGTGCCGCCTGCACGGTGACCGACCCCACCACCACACGGGGTGGCAATGCGGTGGCGTTGATCGACGGCAACCCGCTGCCGCAGGCGCCCAAGACCACGCTGAACTGGACGCTGAAGTACACGCAGCCCATGGCCGCCGGTGACCTGTATGTGCTGACCGACTGGGTGTACCGCGACAAGGTGAACTTCTTCCTCTACGAGAGCAAGGAATTCACTGGCAAGCCGTTGACCGAAGGCGGTCTGCGCATCGGCTACCAGTGGAACGGCGGCAAGTACGACGCGGCGGCCTTCGTGCGCAACATCACCAACCAGATCCGCGTGGTGGGTGGCATCGACTTCAACAACCTCACCGGCTTCATCAACGAGCCGCGCACCTTCGGCGTCCAGTTCCGCGCTCAGTTCTGAGGTGAGGATGCGCGCCATCGCAGCCCTTGCGCTGCTGGCCGCCACGGGCTGGGCGCAAGCCCAGCCCGCCGTGATCTACGAACTCGGCGGCAAGAACGACAAGAGCTTCGGCGAAGCCGCGTGGCGCGGCGCCGAAGCGTGGAAGAAGGAGACCGGCAAGGCGTATCTGGAATTCGAGATCGCCAACGCCGTGCAGCGTGAACAGGCCGCACGTCGTTTTGCGGAAAAGGGCGCCAACCCCATCGTGGGCATCGGCTTCCCGCAGGCCAGCGCCATCGCCAAGGTGGCGGGCGACTTCCCCAAGCTGCACTTCGCCATCATCGACATGGTGGTGGACCTGCCCAACGTGCAGAGCTTTGTCTTCCGCGAACACGAGGGCAGCTTCCTCGTCGGCATGCTCGCGGCCTTGGCCAGCAAGACGGGCAAGGTCGGCTTCGTGGGCGGGCAGGACATCCCGCTGGTGCGCAAGTTCCAGTGTGGATACGAACAGGGTGCGCGGTACGTCAACCCCAAAGTCACCAGCGTCTACGCGATGACCGGCACGACCAACGCCGCGTGGACCGACCCGGCACGTGGCGCCGAACTCACCAAGGCGCAGATCGCGCAGGGCGTGGACGTCGTCTTCAGTGCCGCCGGCACGACAGGATTCGGCATCATGCAGGCGGCCAAGGACGGCGGCATCCTGGCCATCGGTGTGGACAGCAACCAGAACCACATGCACCCCGGCACCATGCTCACCAGCATGGTCAAGCGTGTGGATCTGGCGGTGCTGTCGGCCTTCAAGGGCGTGAGGCCGGGCATCACGTCCCTGGGCCTGAAGGAAGGCGGGCTGGACTACGCGCTGGACGAACACAACGCCAAGCTCGTCACCGCCGACATGAAGCAGCGCGTGGAAGCGGCGCGTGCGGACATCATCAACGGCAAGATCAAGGTCATCGACTTCACCGCTGCGAACAGCTGCAAGTGAATGGGGCTTTGGCCTGTGGCGGTCGCAGGCGCTTGGGGTGCCCTGTTGCGCTCATGTCCCCCGGCTCATCTTGCTGGCGCAAGCTGAGCCTCCTCCTTTACTTCGCTCCACAGGCCACCCCAACCGCCCGCTCCGGCACTGCTGTTGGCGCTCCACCAATTCGCACGCCACCCTCGTGGTAGGCCGAGGGCGCTGGG
>JANOAM010000081.1:0-8962 GCA_031411215.1 Betaproteobacteria bacterium | reverse complement strand
CAGCAGGTCGGCCGGCCCCACCGCCGCGTTGAACAACTGCAGCAGCGTGTGCAGCGCGGTGTCGCCCTGGTTCACCGTGCCGAAGTCCAGGGTGAAGATGTTGCCGCCGCCGCTCAAGCCGCCGGCGCCGCCCGCCTTCGCTAGTCCGACCTCGGCGTAGTTGTTGACCTGGGCACTCAGGGCCACCCGCTGGCTGCCCAGGGCGAGGTCGCTCATGTCCGCGTTGTGGCTGGCGAAGGCCAAATCGGCCGTGCCGCGGTAGACGCCCGCATGCGAGGTGTCCAGGCCCACCCTCAGGCTGCTGCTGTCCTGCCCGCCGGCCGCCTGGCCGGCCAGGCTGCCGCCCACCGCGAAGGCACCGCCACCGCCGCTGGCCGTGCCCAGCAGCACATCGTTGAGCCCCGCCACGTCCGCCGCATTGCGCACCGTGACGCCGCCGCCTACCGTGTCGCCGACGTGGACGATGCCGAAGTTCACGGCGCTTGAGCCCAGCTGCGCCACGGCCGGCGCGTAGACCTTGCCGCCCGCGAAGCTCAGCGTCTGGCCCGCCACGTTGTCGAAGTTGTTGACGATGCTCAGGCTCTGGCCAGCCAGCGACTGACCGGCCGCTGTCGGGCTGTAGGTGATGGTGTAGGCGCCCGTAGACGCCCCGGACGCCACCGCCCCCCAGTTCTGCGCCGTGACGCCGCTGCCGCTCAGGGCCGCCGAGCTGATGCCGCCGGTCTGGATCGCGCCGCGCAGGCTGGCGCCGCTGCCCACGTTGTTGATCTTGAAGCTGGTGGTGATGGGCGCGTCGCCCACGCGCCCGTTGGCCAGCGTCAGCACGGCGTTGGCGGTGTTGCCCAGCGTGATGAGATTGCCCGACAGCGTCTGCTGCACGCTGCCCAGCGCCAGGATCTGGCCTGTGCCGGTGACCCCGGCATGGCGGTTGTAGGCATTGCCGACGCCGGAGCCCGTGTTGTTGTAGTCCAGCGCCACCGAAAGATGGTGCGAGCCCAGCGCCAGCGTGCCCGCGTTGGCCATGCTGCGTACCGTGCTGTTGGCCCCCAACGACAAGGTGGCGCCGTTCGCCACGCTGGCGGTACCGCTGCCGCTGACGCCGCTGAGCAGGTCCAGCGTGCCCGCATTCACCGCCAGCGTGCCGCTGTTGGCGAAGGCGGTGCGGACGACGGTCGCGCCCGCGCCGCTCTTGGTATAGGTGCCGGCGTTGACGAAGCTGGTGCCTGCGCCGACGAAGTTCAGGCTGGCCCCGACGGTGTTCTGGTCGGCGAAGCTGCCGTTGTTGGTGAGCACCGCGCCGTTGCTGAAGGTAATGGTGCCGTTCCCGCTCCAGGTGCTGGCCCCGGCCAGGATCAGGTGGCGCTGGTCCAGGGTCTTGGCCGCACCACTGAGGGCCAGCCCGCCGCTGAAAGTGCTGCTGCCCGTGCCGCTCATCGTCCCAAGCGACCAGGTGGAGGCGTTGCTCACGCTCAGGGCACCGGCCCCGGTCAGGGTGCCGCCGTTCAAGTTCAAGCTGCGGAGGCTGGACGTGGACCCAAGGCTCAGCGTCGCGCCGCTCGCCACGCTGGCGCTGCCGAGGCCGTTGCCGCTGTAGCTGACGCCGCCGTTCAGGGACAGCCAGCCCGCGTTCACCGCCAGCGTGCCGTTGTTGCTGAAGGCGGTGTTGATGGTGGTCGTGCCTGCACCGCTCTTGGTGTAGGTGCCGGCATTGACGAAGCTGTTGCCCGTGCCGCTGCTGCTCAGGCTGACCGCGCCGGTGTTCTGGTCGGCGAAGCTGCCGTTGTTGGTGAGCACCGCGCCGTTGCCGAATGCGACGCTGCCATTCCCGCTCCAGCTGCTGGCCCCGGCCAGGTTCAGGTAGCGCCAGTCCAGGGTCTTGGCCGCACCACTGCTGATCGCCAGCCCGCCGCTGAAGGTAGTACTGCCATAACTGCCATAGCCGTTCATCGCCCCACCCGACCAGGTGGAGGCATTGCTAACGGTCAGGGTGCCGGGTCCGGTCAGGGTGCCTCCGCTCAAGTTCAGGCTGCCGATACCGGAGGCCACCCACAAGCCCAGCGTGCCGCCGCTCAGGTTGACGCTGCCGCTGCCGCTGACAGCGCCGTTCATGTACAGCGTGCCCGCGTTCACCGCCAGCGTGCCGTTGTTGGTGAAGGCGGTGTTGATGGTGGTCGTGCCCGCGCCGCTCTTGGTGTAGGTGCCGGCATTGACGAAGCGGTTACCCGTGCCGCTGCTGGTCAGGCTGACCGAGCCGGCGTTCTGGTCGGCGAAGCTGCCGCTGTTGGTGAGCACCGCGCCGTCGTAGAAGGCGATGTTGCCATTCCCGGCCCAGCTGCTGGCCCCGGCCAGGATCAGGTCGCGCTGGTCCAGGGCCTTGCCCGTACCGCTGATGGCCAGCCCGTTGCTGAAGGTGCTGCCGCCCGTGCCGCTCATCGTGCCACCCGTCCAGGTGGAGGCGTTGCTCACGCTCAGGGCACCGGCCCCGGTCAGGGTGCCGTCGTTCAAGTTCAGGCTGCCGATACTGGAGTCCACCCTAAAACTCAGCGTCGCGCCGCTCGCCACGCTGGCGCCGCCGTTGCCGCTGACGGCGCCGTTGAAGTTCAGCACACCGGCATTCACCGCCAGCGTGCCGCCGTTGCTGAAGGCGGTGTTGATGTAGGTCGTGCCCGCGCCGCTCTTGGTGTAGGTGCCGGCATTGACGAAGCGGTTGCCGGTGGCGAAGCTGCTCAGGACGGCCGCGCCCGTGTTCTGGTCGGTGAAGCTGCCGTTGTTGGTGAGCACCGCGCCGTTGTGGAAGGCGGTCTCGCCATTCCCGCTCCAACTGCTGGCCCCGGCCAGGTTCAGGCTGGACTGGCTCAGGCCCTTGGCCGTACCACTGATCGCCAGCCCGCCGCTGAAGGTGATGCTGCCCGTGCCGCTCATCACCCCACCCGACCAGGTGGAGGCATTGCCCACACTCAGGGCGGCTTGGTTCTGCAGGGTGCCGCCGTTCAAGTTCAGCCTGCCGAGGCTGGAGACGGACGCCACAGTCAGCGTCGCGCCGCTCGCCACGCTGGCACTGCCGCTGCCGCTAATGCCCTGCACCAAGTACAGCTGGCCCGCGTTCACCGCCAGCGTGCCGGTGTTGCTGAAGGCGGTGTTGATGGTGGTCGTGCCCGCACCGCTCTTGGTGTAGCTGCCGGCATTGATGAAGGTCGACCCGTTGTAGCCGCTCAGGTAGCTCTGGTAGACCTGGACCGCATTGGTGTTCTGGTCGTTGAAGCTGCCGTTGTTGGTGAGCACGGCGCCGTTGCTGAGAACGATGCTGCCATTGCCGCTCCAGCTGCTGGCCCCGGCCAGGGTCACGCTGCGCTGGTCTATGGTCTTGGTCGTTGTGCCGCTGATCGCCAAGCCCGCGTTGAAGACGGTGCCGCCGGTGCCGGTCAGGGCGCCCGCCGCCCAGGTGGACGCGGTGCCGACAGCCAGGGTGCCGGCCCCTGTCAGCGTGCCGCTGGTCAGATCAAAGCTGTAGACGCTGGAGTTGGCCCCCAGGCTCAACGTGGCGCCGTTCGCCACGCTGACACTGCCGTACTGGACACCGCGGGACAGCACCAGCGCGCCCGCATTCACCACCAGGCTGCCGCCGCTGTTGTTGAAGTCCGTGCCTACCGTGCTGGTGCCCGCGCCGGTCTTGAGGTAGATGCCGGCGTTGTTGAAGGTGTCCGAGGCGCTGAGGCTGATCAGCGATGCGTTGCCGGTGTTGGCGTCGTTGAAGGTGCCCACGTTGTTCAGCGTGGACCGGTTGAGTGTGATCTGGGCGTTGTCGTACCAGGCGCTGTGGGCGGACAAGTTCATGGTGCTCGAGACCAACTGGTGGTTGGAAGCGCCATTGAAGGTCAAGCCGTCATTGAAGAAGGTGAGGATGTTGTTGTTCGCGCTGCCTATGGTCCCGCCCGACCAATAAGAGGCCATGCTCGCGGTCACGACGGCGGCGCCGGTGGCGGTCAGGGTTCCGCCGTTCAGGTAGAGGCGGCCGATGCTGGATTCCGCCGCCCCCAGGTTCAGCGAGCCGACTATCGCGAGGGCGCCGGTGCCGCTGAAACTGCGGACGGACGCCGACCCATACAGGTCGACGTCGTAATTGCCCAGCCGGGCGTTGTCGGCTGAGCCTGGCAGGACGTTGCCACCCCAGTTGGTGGGCGTGTTCCACAGGGTGTCGTGCCCAAAGAAGGTGATATCGGCCGACAGGGCGGGCGTGGCGCCAAGCGCCAAAACGGCCGCCAGGGCCAGAGGGCCGAGGCGGCGCAGGTTTCTTGCGGCTGCGAATGCATTGCAATTCATGGGTAGTCCTGCCTGTCGGCGATTGGTAGAAACATGCCCTTGAGCGCGACCAGTCGCCTCGCCGCTCAATTCGGGCAGGTTGCGACTCTCCCGCAGCCCAGGCCCCACCACCTTTGCCAAACTGCAGAAAAGTTGTGCCAATCCGCAGGCACACCCGATCTGGGGGGCGTCCCGATTTAACGGCGCTGCGACGCTGATCGGCATGCCGGGCTTCATGGGCGCGGCCACACATCGGCCGGCCGGGGCCCGACCACTGCCGACGACCACTGCCGACGACAATGGCCGCCGATGAGCGCCGCCCTGCCTGCCTCCAACGACGCCCCGCCGGGCGCGGCGCGTCTGCTGTTGATCGACGACGCGCCGGAGCAGTTGCGCCAGCTCTCCAGCCTGCTGGCAAGCCAGTACCGGCTGCTGTACGCCACCAACGGGTTGACCGGCTTCCAGCGCGCCCAGGCGCACCGCCCGGACCTGATCCTGCTGGACCTGATGATGCCGGGCCTGGACGGCCATGCGGTGTGCCGCTTGTTGAAGAGCGATGCCGCGACGCGGGCGATCCCGGTGATCTTCCTGTCCTCGCGGGCGGCACCTGAGCAGCGGCTGGAGGGCCTGCGCCTGGGCGCGGCCGACTACATCGGCAAGCCCTTTCTGGCGGAGGAGGTGCTGGCCCGCATCTACGTCCACCTGCCGCGCACCGCGGCGCCGGCCATGCGGCAGGCCGGGAACGGCAGCGCAGGCGCCGAAGGCAACGGCGACCCCGAGCTGGCCTTCGTGCACGCCGCCGCGCAAATCATCGGTGAGCAGTTGGCGGCGCTGCCCTCGGTCGGCCGTCTGGCCGAGCAGTTGGGCCTGAGCGAGCGGGCCCTGTCCACGCTGTTCCGCAAGCACCTGGGGCTGACCGTGTCGGGCTTCATCAGCGAACAGCGCATCCGCGTCGGCTGCCAGCGGCTGGGGTCCACGCAGATGAGCGTGCAGGACATTGCCCTGGAAGTGGGTTTTGCCAACACGGCCAACTTCTCCACCGCCTTTCGTGAACGCCTGGGGCTGACGCCGCAAGCCTGGCGCCAGCTGCAGCGCGACGGCGGCGCGTCTTGATCCGGCGCTTGATCCGGCGCTGGCTGTACCGCTTCTTCTGCGTCGTGCTGGGCCTGGCAGCCTGGGCACCGCTGCATGCGCAGCCGCTGCCACAACCGCAGCCTGCCTGGCAGTTGCTGGAAGACCCCGGCGGCCACCTGACCCTGGCCGAGGCACAGGCGCACGCTGACGAGTTCCGGCCCTACCAACGGACCAGCCCGCTGCGCACGCCGGGCTACACGCGCACGGCCCTGTGGGCACGGCTGGAGCTGCCCGCTGCCGAGCAGCCAGAGACGCTGTGGCTGGTGATGACGCTGGCCAGAATCGAACACGCGCAGCTGTGGGTCCAGACGCGCGACGGGCAGTGGCAGCACGCCGAAGCCGGCCTGTTGGTGCCGCATGCGCAGTGGCCGCTGGACACCAGCAGCGTGAGCTTCCAACTGCGCCCGGAACCGGGCCGGCCGCTGCGGTTGATGTTGCGCGAATCCGGCCGCACGCTGGCCTCCTTCGACGCCCTGCTGTGCCGGCCACAGGACTGCAACGCCAGCGACCAGTTCACGCTGTTGGCCATCACCGTGCTGGCCGGCAACCAGATGCTGGCCGCGGCCGGTTATCTGCTGTTGTTCTGCATCTGGCGCCAAGCCGCCTTCGTGCTGATGGCGGGTTCGGTGGCGGCCTACGGCCTGTACGAGCTGAGCCTGCACGGCCTGGCCTTCCAATACCTGTGGCCCGCAGCCACCGGCTGGGCACCGCGCAGCCTGGTGGTGTTGATGGGCACGGCGCAGCTGCTGAATTCACTGGCCGTGGCCGCCATCCTGCCGCTGCGGCGTGCCGCGGGCGCGTTGCGCTGGGCGCTGATCGCGGTCTGGCTTGCCATGGCCGTGGCGCTGCTAACCGCCATTTGGGGTGACTACCGCGCGCTGGCACCCCTGGTCAACGCGATGACGGGGCTGTGCGGCGTGTTGACGCTTGCGCTCACCGGCTGGGCCTGCTGGCGGCGCCTGCCGATGGCCGGCTGGGCCGCCCTGGTGATGGCGGCCACGGTGGCCGGGGCGCTGCCGCGCTACGCCTATGTGCTGGGCTGGCTGGAGCTCGGGCCCGTGCTGTGGCTGACCACGCCCACAGTGCTGCTGCTTTCGCACCTGATCCTGCTGGTGGCGCTGGTGCAGCGCGTGGTCACGCTGCGCCGGGCCGAGCTGAGCGCACAGGCGCAGTTGCTGCAAGAGCGCGCCGCCCGCGGCCGTGAGCTGGAGCAGCAGGTGGCGGAGCGCACGGGGCAGCTGCGCGAGGCCTTGCACGACGCCGGCGTGCTGCACCATCAGCGCAGCCGCCTGCTGGCCTACATCGGCCATGACCTGCGCGCGCCGCTGGCCGCCACGGTGAGCTATCTGCGCCTGTTGCGTGGGAGCGGGGGGGGCGGCGGGGGCGGCCGGCGCGACCAGCAACTGCGCGCCAGCGTGGAGCAGGGCGTGGCCTATCAGCTGGCGCTGATCGACGAGCTGGTCGAGTTCTCGCGCGGCGAACTGCACGAGCTGGACCTGGTGCCGGCGCCGCTGTACATCCACGGCCTGCTGCACGACTTGGCCGAGCAGGGCGCGCTGCTGGCGCGCAGCCGCCACAACAGCTTCCAGGCCCATATTGCGGCGGAGCTGCCGGCCGTGCTGGTGGCTGACGCCAAGCGCCTGCGCCAGCTGTTGCTGAACCTGCTGTCCAACGCGGCCAAGTTCACGGCCAACGGCCAGATTGAGTTGCGCGTGACGCCTGGCGAGCAGCCGGACGGGTGGCGCTTCGAGGTGGCCGACAACGGCCGCGGCGTCGCGCCCGAAGACCTGGCGCATCTGTTCGAGCCCTTCTGGCGCGCGCCGCCCCGGGCGGGTGAAGAGAACCCGCCAGGTTCCGGCCTGGGCCTGACCGTGGCGCAGCACATCGTCCAGGCGATGGGTGCGCGGATGGAGCTGCACAGCGCCATCGGCCAGGGCAGCCGCTTCGCCTTCGAGCTGCAACTGCCCGCGGGCCATGCCGAAGAGGTCTTGCTGCCCGGCGATGGGGCCGGCCCGCTCGATGACCGGCCCGCCGAGCCGGGCTGCGAGCGGCAGGAAGAGGGTCAGCTCGCGCTGTTGATCGATGCACCGTTGAACCACGCCGACCGGGTGGCGGAATTGCTGTTCGCAGCTAACTTCGAAGTAGCACGGCTTGAAACCCGGGCTGAACTCCAGGGTGCGCAGGTGCTGCTGCTGGACCCCGCCCTGCTGGATGCCGCGGGCCTGCTGCGCGTCAGGCAGTGGCGTGCCGGCGTGCCTGCGCGCCGCTGCATCGCCCTGATCGACCGGCCATCGGCGCCGGACACGGCGGGCCTGTTCGACGCCCATCTCTACAAGCCCGTCAGCGCCGCTGCGCTGCTGGCCGAGCTGGCCGGTGCGTCAGCCCTTGAGTCGTCAGCGCGCGGCTGAGGCCGCGGGCTTGACGCCCTGGCGCAGCAGCAGGCGTTGCAGTTCGACTTCATCCAGCGGCTTGGCCAGGTAGCCGTCGGCGCCGGCCAGGCTGCCACGGGCACGGTCACTTTCCGCGGCATGCGCGGACACCATGAATACGGCTGAAGGGGCGCCCGCGTGTTCTGAATTGCGCTTGATGTGCTGGCACAGCGCCAGGCCGTCCAGGTCGCTGCCCGGGCCCAGCTCCACGTCCAGGAAGACCAGGTCGTAGCGCCGCTGCGCCAGCAGTTCAATGGCCCGGCCGCTGCTGAGCGCGCGGTCCATCACCAGGCCAAAGCGCTGCAGCCGCGTTTCCAGGAATCGCAGCGCTATCTCGCTGTCGTCCACCAGCAGCGCGGTGGGCGCGGCCTTCTCGGGCGCCGGCGCTGTCGCCATGCGGCGGCGGTTTGCACCGTCCCAATTGTCAGAGTAGTCCGCGCTGCTGAGCAGAGTCTCGGTGCCACGCGGGCGCGGCTGGGCGCCCTGTGCCACCAGCGCGTCCAGTTCGCGCAGCAGGTGGCGGGCGTCCAGCGGGCGGTCCACCACAGCGGCCGATCCCATGGGCGGCGGCGTGCCCACCCACAGCGCCATGCGCAGGCGTTCAGTGGCCAGCACCAGCTTCACGGACGGCGTGTGTTCGGCGTCCGCGACGACAAAGTCAGCATCGTCAAAGACCGGCGTCACGGCGTAGCGCGGCGTGCGGTCCTGGGGCAGCAGGCGCAACGTGGCGGTGACGCTGGCGCGCTCGGCGTCAGTCAGGCCGATGAAGGCCACTTGATAGGGTGCAGACATGGGCGCAGCGATGTTGCGTGGCGCACCACGCTGTGTCAACGGCTGCCCGGCTAACATCCCCTGGCCCCAACCATCTAGCACACCACCATGGCCGCCACCAGCATCTACGACTTTGAAGCGCTGTCCATTGAAGGCAAGCCGGCGCAGCTGTCCACGCAGCGTGGCAAGGTGATGCTCATTGTCAACACCGCCAGCGCCTGCGGCTTCACGCCGCAGTTCGAAGGCCTGGAAAAGCTGTGGGCCGACTACCGCGAGCAGGGCCTGGTGATCATCGGCTTCCCCAGCAATGAGTTCGGCGGCCAGGACCC
>JANOAM010000080.1:0-8505 GCA_031411215.1 Betaproteobacteria bacterium | reverse complement strand
CAGCCACAGTTCCACGCTGCGCATGTCGCCCAGCAGGCCGGTGATCTTCAGTTCACGCACCTGCGTGGCCAGGCGCGCGTCGCGCGGCACCAGGGTCAGCGTCCAGCGGGCGGCGTTGCCTTCGACCTGGGTCTTGAAGAGCCTGTCCAGCAAGACGGCATTGCCCGTGAGCGTGCCGCGCACGGCTTCGATCAGCGTGGCCACTTCGGGAATAGCGTCCACCGTCATCTGCCGCGTGCGGCCGCCGCGCTTCAGCACCAGGCTGTTGCCCTGCACCTCCATGGCTTCGTCGCGTGGTTCGGTCGTGGTGCGCGTGAAGCGGTCCGGCGCCTGGAAGCTCAGCGTGCCGGCGGCGCGCAACGGGCCGTCAAAGCCGGTGACGTAGCGCTCTTCGGTAAAGCGCGCTTCACCGCTTTTGTTCTGCGCGAGCAGGGCCGTCACCTCGGTCAGGTTGATGGCCCAGGCGGGTGCAGACGCGGCCAGCACCAGGGCCGCGGCAGCCAATTCAATGAGCTTCGTCTTCACACCAGTAGTCGTAGAAGTTGAACCAGTTGTAGGGCGCCTTGCGGCACAAGGTTTCCAGCCTGGCCACGAAGTCGGCCAGCACCTGATGGACCAGGGCCTCACGTGCCGAGGAGTCGTTGGGCGGGTTGCGGAAGTCGGCCAGGGTCTCGAAGCGCACCTCGTAGCGTCGGCCACCCAGGAAGAGGCCGACCATGAAGAGCACACGGCGCCTGAGCAGCATGGCCAGGCGCAGCGGGCCGTCGGAGAAGCCGGTTGGCTGGCCCAGGAAGGGCAACTGGACGGCGGGTATACGCGCCGATTCGGCGCGCAGGTAGCGGTCGCCCAGCAGGCCCACCAGACGTCCGTCGTCCAGCGCATCGCGGATGGCCAGCGTGGAGCCCGGGTTGCCGATGGCGATGATCGCGAGCTCGAAATCAGGTGCCATGGCCTGCAGAACGCCGTGGATCTTTTTCGCGTTGTCAGGGTACATGACCATGGTGACCCGCATGCCGGGGTAGCTCTTGCCGGCGGCGTGCAGGCTCTCAAAGCTGCCCAGGTGCGCGCCCAGCAGGAAACCACCGTGCTGGCCGGACGCCGTGCCGGCCTGCCGATCGTTGATGGTGTCTTCAGCAGCGGCGTCGCCGGTGATCGTCAAATCAAACACATCCAGCTGGTTGCGCACGAAGTAGACGCGGTCCAGCACGGTGCTGGCGAAGCAGTGGAAGTGGCGGTACTGGTCGCGCCAGGTCACGGGGTGGTCCAGCACCCGGCTGAGGTAGCGGCGCGAATGGCGCCGTGCCTCACGTCCGAAGAGCAGGAAGTACAGCGTGATGGGGGGCAGCAGCAGGCGTGCTGCCGGCCGGCCCGCCGTGAGCGCCAGCCAGGCCATGAAGCGCAGCGCCAGCCGGTTGCCGCGTTCGCGCCGCGCCGCCCAGGCGGGTGGTGGCGGCGGCGTCGGTTCGGCGGCGGTGTTCATGGGGCTCAGACAGCGGGCGGCGCCAACTGGCCGCGCGCCACGGTCGTGTCACCGGCCCGCACTTCAAAGGCCACGCCGCTGCCCTGTTCCTTCAGCGACACCGTGAGCTGTGCGCCGGGGCCCACGGGCGCCAGGAACTTGGCGTTGTCTATGCGCGGTCTGCCGCTCACTTTGGCAGCCAGGCCAGGTCGTTCCGCCAGGGTCTGCAGCACCAGGGACAGCAGGCTCACGCCCGGCAGCACCGGGTGGCCGGGGAAGTGGCCGGCGAAGCTGGGGTGGTCGGCAGGGATGGTGATGACGGCGTCGCCCGTGGGCACTGCGGCGGGTGCATCCAGCCGGGCCAGCGTGTCGAGCGCAAACCGGCGCAGCGATGCCACCGTGAGCTTGCCCGTGGCTTCACGCGGGAAGCCGTCCACATGCACCACGCGGCGCGGCACAAACGCGGGCTCGAGGTGTTCGCGCAGCGCGGCAACCACCTCGCGCGCCGACAGCGTCGGCGCCACCACGAAGGCGACGGTGCGCACAATGCCTTCGGCTACGTCGTCGGGCAACCAGAAGGCGCCGTCGTCCACACCAGCGATCCGGTTCAGGTGGAAATTCAGGTGGGCCAGCGAGCTGCGTTTGCCGGCGACATGGATCAGGTCGTTGGCGCGGCCCAGCAGCTTGAAGTGGCGTGCGTCCTGCAGCACCAGCACGTCGGCCAGCGGTGTCGGTTCCACGACGTGGCCCCCGGCGACGATGAAACGCTCACTTTTCACACCCGCTTCAGCATGCGCTTCGGCCGTGATGCGCAGCGCACCCAGCGTCTGCCAGGTCTCGCCAGCCGTGGTGCGGCGGCTGGCGACTTGGCCGGCTTCGGTGCAGCCATAGATCTCCACCAGCTGGCCGTCGAACGCGGCCTCCGCCTGCGCTGCCAGCTGCGGCGACAGCGGCGCCGTGGCCGACAGCGTCAGCGCCACGTGCGGCAGCGGCAGCCCGGCCAGCAGCAGCGTCTTCAAGTGGAAGGGTGTGGTGACCAGTGCGCGGGGCTCGGGCACACGGGTCAGCGTGTCGACGATGTCGGCCGGGTAGAAAGGCCGGCCGGCTTCGAAGTTGGCGCCACCCAGAAGGGCCAGCAGCACCGTGCTTTCAAAACCGTAGCTGTGTTGCGCGGGCACGGTGGCCACCAGGGTCAGGCCGTTGAGCGATGGCTGTTGCAGGTGTTCGGCCAGCCGAACGGCTTCGGACTGGATGTTGGCCACCAGCGGCCCCCAGCGCTTGGCGTGCGGCTGCGGTGCGCCGGTGCTGCCGCTGGTCAGCAGGCAGACGGCTTCCAGGTCCACGGGGATCTGCGGCACGGCGGTGGCCGGCCCAGCGACAGGCAGGCGCTGCACGCGGTGCGTGCGCAGGCCACCCGTGGCGGGGGGCTCGTCGTCGATCAGCAGGTACGGCGTGCCGCCTGCTGGTGGGATCTGCGCCAAAGTCTCCGGCAGCGCGTTGGGCGGCATCAGGCTGGTCTGGCCGCGGATCAGCGCGGCCGCCAGGCCCAGCGCGAAGTGCACGCGGTCCTGGCACAGGTTCACGGGGCGGCCTTCCGGCAAGGTGGCGGCCAGGGCTTGTGCTTCGGCAATGAACTGGCCAGCACTGATCGCCTGACCTCTGGACCAGGCCAGCGGCGCGGACAGATCGCGCGGCGTGAGCAGGGGCAGCACGCTCATGGGACTACCCTCCGCGCTGTGCGCTCCGGTATGGGCGCTTTGGAGCGGCCATGCGTGCTCATGGCTGCCCAGCCTTGGAATGGTTCTGGTAGGCCTGGAAAGCGGCCTGCATGCTCACCCGCGGGAACTCCGGGTGCCAGCGGTAGCGCAGCACGTGTTCACCGGCAAACAGTGCCACGACCAGGATGGGCGTCAGCACCGTGCAGAACAAGGTCCACCAGGCCCAGGGCGTGGCCAGGTACAGCACCAGGCTGATGACGATCATGGCCACGAAGTAGCCGGTCCAGAAGCGGGTCACCTGCCGGGTGTACGCGGCCAGGTCCGGCGTGAAGGTCTGACCCAGGCGGCCGTGCAGGCCTTCAGCCAGTGCCGTGATCAACGGCTTCTGGCCGGGGCGCAGCGTCAGCGCGAAGCTCCAGGCCAGCGCCAGGTGGATGCCGCCGTACTGCAGCACGTACAGCCGTTGCGCGTCCTGCACGCCCCCCTTCAGCACGACGGCCACCAGCACGGCCATCAGCACCGTGCAGGCGGCTAATGTGGCCCACTGGCGCTGTCGCCAGCCCATGCCGCCCACGGCCAGCAGCAGTGGGCCGAAGAGCAGGGCCAGGGTGTAGGGCTCGTTGGCCGCATGCACCATCAGCCAGTTGGACAGCACGGCGTAGCCCGCCAGGCCCAGCGCCGGCACGGCCACGGCCAGCGCGGCGCGCCAAGCGGCAGGCACCGGCGCCTTACTTGGTGCGGTGCTGGGCGACATGGGCCGCCAGGCTGCGCAGGTTCTGGAAGATCTTCTGGTTGTTCTCGTCGTCTGACCGCAGCTGGAAGCCGTAGCGTTGCGACACCTCCAGCGCCACTTCCAGGATGTCGATGGAGTCCAGGCCCAGGCCGTCGCCGAACAGCGAGGTCGTGGGGTCGATCTGCTCGGCCGGGGTTTCCAGGTTCAGCGAATCGACGAAGAGCACGGCCAGTTCGCGTTCAAGGGCGGCCAGGTCGGGCGTGGGCAGGGGCAGGGGCGTGGACAAGGACACGGCGGGAAACTCCCAGAGATCTCGGAAGACCCGGCCAGGCACGGGCGGCGCAGTGGCCGGGTACTGGCGGGGCAAAGCCGCAGATTGTAGGCGGCGGGAACCTGCCATCCAGGGTGCCCCGGCTGGCGGGTTCGGCCCAGCTACATGCCCTTGAACAGGTGGGCGTAGAGCCGGCTGGCGACCAGCGTTTCCTGCCGGCCGCGCAGCGTCAACGTGACTTTGCCGGACTCTTCCCGTCGCGCCGCGGTGATGCAGCGTGCCTGCACCACCGTGCCGCGGTGCACCTGCCAGAAGCGCGTGCTGTCCAACTGCGGCAGCAGTTCGCGCAGCGACAGGCGGATCAGGTGTTCCTTGCCAGCCGTGACGACCCGCACGTACTTGTCGGCGGCCTCGAAGTAGATCACCTCGTCCACCGGCACCAGATGCACCAGGTTGCCGACCTGGGCCTGGATGACTTCCAGCCTCGCGCCCGGCGCGGCGGGCAGGGCGCCGCCCAGGAGGCCACGCAGTTGCGCCAGCGTGGCTTCCAGGGCGCTGTCCTGAGACGATGAGGTGCCGCGCTGGGCCAGACTCGCCTTCAGCCGGGCCACACAAGCAGCCAGGCGCTGCCGGTCCACGGGCTTGACCAGGTAGTCCACGGCCTGGGCTGCAAAGGCTTGCAGCGCGTAGTCGTCATAGGCCGTGACAAAGACCAGCAGGGGCAGGGGCGGGCTGCCGGCGTCGTCTGGCCAGTCCTCGGCCAGCGCTTGCGCGGCTTCCAGGCCGGTGCAGCCGGGCATGCGGATGTCGAAGAAGCAGACCTCGGGGCGCAGCGCCAGGGCTTGTACGCTGGCTTGCAGGCCGTCGCCCACCATGGCCACGACATCCAGCTCCGGCCACAGCGCGGCCAGGTCGGCACGCAGGCCGGCGGCCAGCAGGGGTTCGTCTTCGGCAATCAGGGCGCGGGGCCGGGCATCAGTGTTCATGGCGTGGTGGCATTCAAAGGGAGGCGGATCGTGGCCAACGTGCCGCCGTCAGCGTCGGGCGCCGGTTCCAGGGTCATGGTGGCGGCCTTGCCATGCAACGTGGCCAGGCGCTCACGCACCTGCACCAGGCCGAACCGCGTGCCTTCGGGCGGTGTACCTTCGCGCAGCCCGGCACCGGTGTCGCGCACCGTCAATACCAGCGTCTGGCCTTCGGCGCGGGCGCGGACTTCCACACGGCCGCCCTGCACATGCGGCTCCAGACCGTGTTTGATGGCGTTTTCCACCAAGGGCTGCAGCAGCAGTGGCGGCAGGGGCACCGCACGCAACGAATCAGGCAAGTCCAGCATGGACTGCAGGCGCGGGCCCATGCGGGTGCCCATCAGCGCCAAGTAGTCGGCCAGGCGGTCGAACTCCGTGGCCAGCGGGTGTGAGGCCGTGCGTGATGCGTTGAGCGTGGCGCGCAGGAAGGCGATCAACCGGTCCAGCATGGCCTGGGCCTGCGGCGGGTCCAGGGCGATCAGCACCCGCAGGTTGGCCAGCGTGTTGAACAGCATGTGCGGTTCCAGCTGGCTTTGCAGCAGGCGCAGCTGGTTTTCCGCGGCCAGGCGCTGCGCGGCTTCGGCCTGGGCGCGGGCGTGGTGCAGACGTTCCAGGGTGCTGATGACGACCACGCTGATGATGGTGGCGATGACGCTCAAGGTCAGTGTGACGCGTGTGTTGATAGAGCCGAACTGCAGCAGGCTGGGGCTGGTGTGGCCGGTGAACGCGTCGCCCAGCCACAGGCCCACGGGAGGACCGACCAGCATCGACAACAGGGCGCCAGGCACCGCGCCGCGCCAGCCGACGGCGGCAGCGCCGTCCTGGATCAGCACACCGCGGCGGGCGCGCAACCGGTCCACGCCCCAGGCGGTGAGCAGGCGCACAGCGTCTACCACCAACACACAGACGGTGGAGATGCAGACCGAGTAGGTCAGCTTGACCAGAAACGAGCCGCCACCCAGCGAAGTCAGCAGCGCGGCGATGCCCAAGCAGATGCCGCCCACCACCAGCAGCAGGCGTGGTGTGCCCGCGATCAGGTGCTGCATGGTGGCGGACAGTGCACTGGTCGCGGCGGGCGCGCTTTGCCCGGCGTCTTGTTGCACGTCTTGCTGGGTGTGCCCCGGAAGGTCAGGCAGGTTGGGCATGGGTGCCCATTGTCACCAGCCGGCGCAGGCCCAGCGCACGGCCCAGGAACAGGCCCGACAGCGCACCAAAGGCCAGGGCCAGCGGCGCCTGCACGGCCATGTCGTGCTGCCAGGCCGGGTGAATCACCAGGCTCACATTGACCGCGTAGCGCAGCATGAAGATGACCAGGATCAGCACCAGCGGGAACCAGCTGCCCGCCAGTTGCAGGCGTTGGTTGGGGGCGTCCCAGCGGGTGCCGGCGGCCACGGGCAGGCGCAGGCCCATCCACACGCTGCCGCCAAGTGCAGCCAGCCACAGCACGGCCAGCACCGGTTGCACCGCGAAGCGCGGCGCCAGGGACGACAAGCCCAAGGCCAACAGCACCAGTGGCAAGGCCATCAGCTGCAATGGGCGCACCTGGCGTGTGCGGGTTTGGTACATGCCCAGCGCCACAAGCGTGGTGAGCAGGCCCCAGACCCACAGCGGCGTGTGGGTGATGATTTGGATCAGCATGGTGTGGACTCCGGGCGCCGTCCGTCGGCGCAGTGGCCGCACTGTCGCTGCGCGATGCCGGCGCTGCCACGCCGTTGCGACAGCATGGCGCGGGCGTTCGTGAAACGCCCTCAGGCGGCCGTCAGCGGCGGCGGCTGCCGCCCAGCAGCGAACCCAGCACGCCGCGGATGATCTCGCGGCCCACGGCCGAACCGATGCTGCGCACCGCCGACGAGGCCGCCTTCTCCATCAGCCCGGCGTTGCGGCCGCCACGCGGGCCGGTGCTGCCCAGCATCACGTCCTTGACCATGTCGAACATGCCGCCGCCGGTGCTGGACGGGGCCGGCGCACCGCCGCCTGCGGGTGCTGGCGCAGCGGCCGCATCGCCCGAGGCCACCGCGCGGCCCTTCAGCTTTTCGTAAGCCGACTCGCGGTCCACGGTCTTTTCGTAGGTGCCGGCGACCAGTGAACCGGCGATCAGCGCCTTGCGCTGCTCCGGCGTGATGGGGCCGATCTGGCTGCCGGGTGGCAGCACGAAGACACGCTCGGTGACGCTGGGCCGGCCCTTTTCGTCCAGGAAGCTGATCAAGGCTTCGCCCACGGCCAGTTCGGTGATGGCGGTGGCCATGTTGCCTAACTTCGGATTGGCGCGCATCGTCTCGGCCGCGCTCTTGACGGCTTTCTGGTCGCGTGGCGTGAAGGCGCGCAGCGCGTGCTGCACGCGGTTGCCCAGTTGGGCCAGCACGCTGTCGGGCACGTCCAGCGGGTTCTGCGTCACGAAGTACACACCCACGCCCTTGCTGCGCACCAGGCGCACGACCAGTTCGATGCGCTCCACCAGCGCACCGGGCGCGTCCCTGAAGAGCAGGTGGGCTTCGTCGAAGAAGAAGACGAGCTTGGGCTTTTCCAGGTCGCCGACTTCGGGCAGCTGTTCGAACAGCTCGCTCAGCATCCACAGCAGGAAGGTGGCATACAGGCGCGGCGCGTTCATCAGCTTGTCGGCCGCGAGGATGTTGATGACACCCTGGCCGTCCACCGTCTGCATGAAGTCGGCGATGTCCAGCATGGGCTCGCCGAAGAACTTGTCGCCGCCTTGCTCTTCGATCTGCAAGAGGCCCCGCTGGATGGCGCCCACGCTGGCCGCGCTGATGTTCCCGTATTCCGTCGTGAACTGGCTGCCGTTGTCGCCCACGTACTGCAGCATGGCGCGCAGGTCCTTCATGTCCAGCAGCGCCATGCCGTTGTCGTCGGCAATCTTGAATACCAGCTGCAGCACACCCTGCTGTGTTTCGTTGAGCGCCAGCATGCGTGACAGCAGCAGCGGCCCCATGTCGCTGACGGTGGCGCGCACCGGGTGGCCCGCCTCGCCGAACACGTCCCACAGCGTGGCGGGGCAGTGCGCGCTGGTGGGGGTGGGCAGGCCACGTTCCTTCAGGATGCCCGCCAGCTTGGGGCTGATGCTGCCGGCCTGCGTGATGCCGGTGAGGTCACCCTTCACGTCAGCCATGAAGACCGGCACGCCGAGCTTGCTGAAGTTTTCGGCCAGCGTCTGCAGCGTGATGGTCTTGCCGGTGCCGGTGGCGCCGGTGATCAGGCCGTGGCGGTTGGCCAGCGCGGGCAGCAGTTCGCAGAAGACGTCGCCGTGCTGGGCAACGAGGATGGGGTCCGGCATGGGGCGCTCC
>JANOAM010000079.1:0-12769 GCA_031411215.1 Betaproteobacteria bacterium | reverse complement strand
TATGTGTTCCTGGGCAGCCTGGTGTTTGAAAGCTTCTTCGGCCTCCCGGGCCTGGGCGCCTACGTGATCGAAGCCATCACCAAGCAGGACTTCGCGGTGGTGCGCACCATGGTGTTTGTGGGCTCGCTGCTGTACATCGCGACCTATGCACTGATCGATGTGGCCTACACGTGGGTGGACCCCCGCGTGCGGCTGGCCTGAGCGGGGAACGACCACCATGCCGAAGTTCGTCCTGCTCTGGACCGACCTGTCCATCTGGCTGCTGATCGCAGCCATCGTCATCTACGGCTTGAGCGTGTTGCGCAAGCCCGAACTGGCCGCCAAATGGGGGCGTGTGTTCCGTGACGCCGCGGCCCTGTCGTCCAGCATCGTGCTGGTGCTGTGCCTGTTGTTGACCTTGGCCGACAGCGTGCACTTTCGTGCGCTGCTGCCGCCAGCCGATGGCGTGAAGAACGCGGCGCCGGCCTATGACTCACGCACCCGTTCGTTGCTGGATGTCTGGCTGGCGGACCTGGTGACCTCGCGCGAGTCGACCTACTCAAGGCCGCTGTCCTACCTGGGCTTCACCAAGGAGTCGATGCTGGTCGAAGGCCAGGCGCAGCGCGTGGCGCCGCGGCTGGCCTTTGGCGGCGCGCACCTCAAGAACCCGCAGGCCGACTGGGCCGGTGATGTGGCCTTGAAGGCGACCTTCGGCCTGGCGCAAGGCGTGGTCGCGGGCGTCTTGCTGTGCGCCTTGCTGATTGCGCTGCTGGCACTCGCCCGCAAGGCGACTTTCGCCGACACGCTGCGCCGCGTGCACATGGCCGACAGCCAGGTGCCCTGGCATGTGGCGATGTGGACCCTGGTGCTGCTGAGCCTGCTGATGGGCGTGTCGTCGGCGCTGTCCGGCCCCTACCACCTGCTGGGCACGGACCTGACCGGCAATGACGTGCTGTACCAGTCGCTCAAGAGCATACGCACGGCCTTTGTCATCGGCACGCTGGCAACCGTCGCCACGCTGCCACTGGCCGTGGTGCTGGGTCTCCTGGCCGGCTACTTCAAGGGCTGGGTGGACGAACTGATCCAGTACATCTACACGGTACTGTCCTCGGTGCCCAACGTGCTGCTGATCGCCGCTTGCGTGCTGATGGTGCAGGTGTTCCTGGACAAGAACCCGGACCTGTTCGAAACCGGCGCCGAGCGTGCGGACCTGAAGCTCTTCCTGCTGTGTGCCGTGCTGGGCCTGACCGGTTGGGCCAGCCTGTGCCGCCTGCTGCGTGGCGAAACCATGAAGCTGCGCGAACTGGAATATGTGCAGGCCGCCACCGCGTTCGGCGTCGGGCATGCACGCATCATGGCGCGGCACATCTTCCCCAATGTGGCGCATCTGATGCTGATCGTCACCGTGCTGGAGTTCAGCTCGCTGATCCTCTACGAAGCCGTGCTGTCCTATGTGGGCGTCGGCGTGGACCCGTCCATGAACAGCTTCGGCGGCATGATCAACCTGGCCCGCAATGAAATGAGTCGCGACCCGCTGGTGTGGTGGAGCTTCGCCTCGGCCTTCACCTTCATGGTGGGCGTGGTGCTGGCCGCCAACCTCTTTGCCGACGGCGTGCGTGATGCCTTCGACTCGCGTGCGCGTGTGTTCCGCAGCCGCCGCAAGTTGATCCACAAGAAGGCCGCCTGACATGCTGAACATCCAGGATCTCCAGGTCGACCTGGAAGGCGACGCCGGCCTGGTGCGCGCCATCGACGGCATGCGCCTGTCCATCACACGCGGCGAGACCTTCGCGCTGGTCGGTGAAAGCGGCTGCGGCAAGAGCATGACGGCGCTGGCGCTGATGCGCCTGTTGCCCGAGAACGGCTACGTGGCGGCCGGTGACATCCACATCGGCCAGGGCCGCGAGGCGCTGGACGTGTTGGCTCTGCCCGAAGCGCAGATGCGCACCGTGCGCGGCGGCCGCATCGGCATGATCTTCCAGGAACCGGCGACCAGCCTGAACCCGGTGATGAAGGTGGGCCAGCAGATCGTCGAGGCGATCGAAGCGCACACCGCCTTGCGCGGCGCTGCCGCCCGCAACAAGGCCATCGAATGGCTGCGCCGTGTCGGCATCCCGGAGCCCGAGCGCCGCATCGACGACTACCCGTTCCGCATGAGCGGCGGCCAGAAGCAGCGCGTGATGATCGCGTTGGCGCTGGCAGCCGAGCCGGACTTCCTGATCGCGGACGAGCCGACGACGGCGCTGGACGTGACCATCCAGGCGCAGATCCTGGACCTGCTGCGTGACCTGCAGCAGGAGCGGCGCATGGGCCTGCTGCTGATCACGCACGACCTGGCCGTGGTGTCGGGCATGGCGCACCGGGTGGCCTTGATGTATGCCGGGCAGGTGATCGAAGTGGCCAGCACCGAGGACTTCTTCCGTGCACCGCGCCACCCCTATGCCAAAGCGCTGCTGCGCGCGTTGCCCGGCGGTGACCGGCGCGCCGGGCCGCTGGAGGCCATCGCGGGTACCGTGCCCGCGCTGAACCAGAGTTTTGCCGGCTGCCGGTTTGAGCCCCGTTGCTCGCGGGCCATGGCGTCGTGCAGCAACACGCGGCCTGAGCTCGTGGCGGTGACCGCAAGGCATGAGGTGCGTTGCCTGCTCTACAACGGCGGGGATCTGCCGCAGGCACCACCCGCGTCTTCGGCCGTGTCTGTGGCTGCGCCCTTGCTGTCAGAAGCCGCTGCCCAGGGCCCGTTGCTGCTGGACGTGCAGGGCCTGCGCGTGCGTTTCCCCATCCGCACCGGTGCGCTGCAGCGTGTGTCGGGCTACTTCAATGCCGTGGACGGCGTGTCCTTCCAGCTGCATGCCGGCGAGACGCTGGCGCTGGTGGGCGAGTCCGGCTGTGGCAAGACCACCACCGGCAAGGCGATCGTGCAACTGCTGCGCCACTTGTCGGTGACCGAGGGCCAGGCACTGCTGCAGGGCCGCAACCTCTTCGACATGCAGGCTGCGGAACTGCGTGCGGCCAGACGCCAGGTGCAGATCATCTTCCAGGACCCGTTCGCGTCGCTGAACCCGCGCATGCGTGTGTACGACATCCTGGAAGAAGGCCTGATCGCGCTGCAGCCGGAACTGCCTGCGGAGCAGCGCCGCGAGCGGCTGAACACGCTGACCGACCAGGTGGGCCTGCGCCGTGACGCCTTGCTGCGCTACCCGCACGAATTCAGCGGTGGCCAGCGCCAGCGCATCGCCATCGCACGCGCGCTGGCCGTGCAGCCCCAGGTGATCATCTGCGACGAACCCACGTCGGCCCTGGACGTGTCGGTGCAGGCACAGATCCTCAACCTGCTGCGCGACCTTCAGCGCCAGCTGGGTGTGGCCTACGTGTTCATCACGCACAACATTGGGGTGGTGGAGTACATCGCCGACCATGTGGTGGTGATGAAAGCCGGGCGGGTGGAAGAGCAGGGGCCTTGCGCACGGGTTCTGGCCCAGCCGCAGAAGGACTACACACGCCAGTTGCTGGCGGCAGTGCCACGGCTCAAGGTGGTCCCTGCCTGACAGCTCGCACCAGGTGGGCGAAGGCGAGGGTCAGTGTGCGTAGCCCCGTCCAGTTTCCCAGGCGCCTCGCATCTGTTCCAGCAGCGCTGGCGGTACCCGGGCGTCGCCCTTGGCCTCGTCGAGGGTCTGGCCCATCGCCTGCGCGATGCGCTCGACCACCTTGGCGGGCTGATGCACGCCGCAGACTCGTCTGCCGAAGTCGTGGAGCTCCTCAACGGTCGGGTAGGCCTTGGTCTGGTGCTTGCCAGCAAAGAGTTTGAGCGCCAGCGTGCGGTCCTCGAGTTCAGGGCCACCGGGGTAGCGCCGGTACTTGTAGATAGACGTCGTCACCACGTCGAACATTGGGGCCAGCCAGATGTCTTTGGCACTGCGATAGAGCACGCCGAAGTTCTTCAGGTGCGCATCGCCGTTTCGAACCATGATTGAGAAGACCACTTGCTGGAAGAACCGGTCCAGGTTGTCGCTGTGCAGGTGCAACTGGCGAAGCAACTCCGCAATGCGCTGGTAGCTGCCCTGGTACTTGCGGTCTGAGAGAACATCGCGGACCCGCAGGCCGGCCAGTGCGGCAACGTCTTCGAAGCCCAGGCGCAAGACCTGATGTTCGCCTTGCACCACCATGTCGAAGCGGTCCAGTATCAGCATTTGGCCGTCATCAGAAAGCACGACTTCGGGCACGGCTATGCCGGCGCGGCGGGCCGCGCTCAGACACAAGAATTCGTTGGCGGCCAGTCCCGGGTAGGTGGTGCTGGCCGCTTTGACGATCAGTGAGGGCACTGGCACTGTCGCGCGCTCCGGCACCATGATCTTCGGCTGCATGCCTGCGATGCCCGCACCCGTGCTCAGGTAGGCGGCCACCAGGTCGTTGAATACATCAGGGGTGTAGCGGGTCCTGACAAGTTCCGCCTTGCTGATGGGCCGCGGCGCTGTGGCCGCGGGTGCTTCTGCCAGGCCATAGCCCAACCGACCGATGCCGTTGCGCCCGATCAGCGCCAACAAGTGCATCGGCGTCATCGGTTGCTTTGGAAACAATTCCCGGATCTTCATGAACAGGTCACCTTCGGGCAGGTTCTGGTCCATGGGTGGGAACAGGTCGCCGTCCCGCCAGGTGAGGCGCTCGCCGGGCGGCATGAGCAAGCCTGCTGTCGGTTGCTCGGGGGAAGGGTCTATGTAGCGAAATTCGTAGGTCGAGGTCTTGAGCAACTGGCCTGCGTGCGCGGCTTGACCGATCGAGACCTCAAGGGCCCGAATCTTTTCAGGGAGCATCGTCGTCGTCCTGGAAGCGGCGGGCCACGTCTTCAGCCGATGGCAGGCCCACGCGCTCAAGCCGCATGGCCAGGCCCAGCGCCCCCAGCACGGCGAGCAATGACGACACGGTGGTGTCGTCTCCTGCTTCCAGGCGGTAGATGACCTCGCGAACCTTTCCCGCTTTTTCGGCGAGGCCCGTCTTGCTGATGCCCATGGTCTCTCGGTGGCTTCGCAAGCCACGTGCAAGATCACTCAGCAGACGGATGTCGTCAGTCATAGCGAGCAATTCTGTGCCATCAACGAAAGTTTGCAAGCTATAGACGACATTATTTGCACGAATTCAGCGCTGGCCGTGCAGCCGCAGGTGATCATCTGCGACGAACCCACGTCGGCCCTTGACGTGTCGGTGCAGGCGCAGATCCACAACCTGCTGCGCGACCCGCAGCGGCAGCCTGGCGGCCGCCTGACGCGGACAATCGCGGCTCCAGCCGGCCGTCCTTGGCCCCAAGCGCAGGTTCAGGCCTGCAGTCCACCTGTCGGCGTCGTGGGTTTGTGCACAGCAACTGTCGCGCAGCACCAACGCGTCCCCCTCGAGTGCGCTAGGGGATAGCCTGACTCCGATCGGTCACCAGGCCTATGTTCAGCCAGCACTGGCGCGGCAAGTCATTGAATTGAAAGAAGAAAAAGGCTGCTGGTGTATCGCGCATCCGCCCAGCAGATGGTGACAGAACGGCGCTCATGGATTACCCGCAGGGCTAGGTCAAAAACCTGTCCGCGACAATGTTGCGACGTGATGTAACCGGCCTGTTCCTGGCCCAGCCATGGGTTTGGTACGCGGCTTGCATCGCCCCGATACCGATCATCGAAGCCATCCTTCAAACAGGAGCTCTTGTCACATGTTCCAAAGAACCAAAGTCAACACAGGCGTTTTGGTAGCGCTGGGCACTGCCCTGCTGAGCGTTGGCATGGCTGCCCACGCGCAGTCCAGCGACCGCGTCGAAATCACCGGCTCGCGCATCAAGTCCGTGGGCAACACGTCCAGCAGCCCCATCACGTCCGTGGGCCGTGCCGACATCGACACCAGCGCGCCGGTAGCCGTTGAAGAACTGGTTCGCGGTCTGTCTGCCGCCTACCCGGCCCTGGGCCCCAACATCAACAACGGCTCCACCGGCATCGCCTCCATCGATCTGCGTGGCCTGGGCAGCAACCGGACCCTGGTGCTGTTCAACGGCAAGCGCTTTGTGCCGGCCAACCTGGGCGGCGTGGTGGACACCAACAACGTGCCCGTGTCGCTGTTGGAACGCGTCGACCTGGTCACCGGTGGTGCGTCCGCCGTGTATGGCGCCGACGCCGTGGCCGGCGTGGTCAACTTCGTGATGAAGCGAAACTTCACCGGCGTGGAAGCCACCACGCTGTACAGCGTGTCGGCCAAGAACGACGCCAAGCGACGCAAGCAGGACCTGACCCTGGGTGCCAACCTGGCTGACGGCCGCGGCAATGTGGCCGTGCACGTGGGTACCACCAAGACCGATCCGATTCGCCTGGGCGACCGGGACTTTTCCGGCACGGTGATCAGCTCAGGCACAGGCAACCCGGGCGGCTTTTCGGGTACGTCTGTCCCTGCGGTCTGGTCGGGCATGCCTGTGCTGACCGGCAACCGCGTGATCGACTCCACCACGGGTCTGCTGCGTTCCGCAGTGACCTCTGGCCCGCCCGACGGCTACAACACCAACCCGCCCAATTACTTCGAAACGCCGCTGACGCGTACGCAGGCCACGGCGCTGGGCCGTTTCGTGATCAACGACTACGCCGAGGCGTACACCGAGATCTTCCACACGCGCAGCAACGTGACGCTGAACCTGGCGCCGTCGGGCACCTTCGGCGTGGCGCTGAACATTCCCATCGGCAACCCGTACATCACGCAGCCCGTGCGCGACCAGCTGTGCGCGGCCTACGGCATTGCAGCCGCCAACTGCGTGGCCGGCAACGCCACCGAGTTCCGCGCCAACATCGCCCGCCGCTTCGTCGAAGCCGGCCCGCGTGTGTACAGCTACGACAACGTCACCACGCAGTACACAGCCGGCCTGCGCGGTTCGATCCCCTTCCTGGACACGTGGAGCTACGACGCCTACTACCAGTCGGGCCGCTCGGATGCGATGCTGACCACCGCCAACGGCTTCTCGGCCACCAAGCTGCAGCAGGCTGTGCGTGCCACCAATGCCACGTCCTGCACGGTGACGACGGGCGGCTGCGTGCCGGTCAATCTGTTTGGTGCCGCCGGCACCATCACGCCGGCCATGCTGGCCTACTTGTCCACGCCGACCTTCCAGACCACGCTGGTGCGCCAGCAGGTCATCTCGGCTTCTGCCAACGGTGAAATCGCGCTGGCCAAGAGCCCCTGGGCCAAGTCGCCGTTGAACCTGGCCCTGGGTGCGGAACAGCGCACCGTGTTCGGTGCCAACAAGTCCGACGCCGTGGTGCAGACGCAGGGCGAACTGCTGGGCAGCGGCGCGCCGACGCCTGACCGTTCGGGCGAACTGAAGTTCACCGAGCTCTACACCGAAGCGAACCTGCCGCTGTTGAGCGACCTGCCGGGCGTGCGTGCCCTGAGCATCGGCGGTGGCTACCGCAACACGGAGTTCAAGACCTCCGCCGGCACCAGCCAAAGCTACGCCAGCTGGAAGGGCGGCCTGGACTACACGCCGATCAAGGGCCTGCGCTTCCGCGGTGAACAGCAGCGTGCCACACGCGCCCCGAACGTCAACGAGCTGTACCAGCCAGTGACCACGGGCCTGTCCACGCTGGCCGTCGACCCCTGCCAGGGCAACAGCATCACTGCAGGCAACGCCAACCAGGCCGGCACGCTGACGAACCTGTGCCAGCAGACCGGTGTGCCGCAGAACCAGATCGGCGCGGTGGCGGCCCCGTCCTCCAGCCAGATCAACAACACGGCCGGCGGCAACCCCAACCTGAAGCCAGAGATCGCGGACACCACGACCCTGGGCTTCGTGTGGGAGCCGACGTTTGTCGACAACCTGTCTCTGACGGTGGACTTCTGGAAGATCAAGGTCACGGAAGCAGTGTCCAACGCCACCGCCAACCAGGTGGTGCAGGGCTGCTACTCGGCGACTCTCAACCCGGGCTTCGCCTACAACGCCTTCTGCCAGTTGATTCAGCGTGATCCGTTGAATGGTGGCCTCAACGGTACCGGCAGCCGCGGCGTGAGCACGCAGTCGTCCAACCTGGGCGCCTACGACTACAACGGCGTCGATCTTGGTGTGCAGTACCGCCTGCCGATGGCGGCGCTGGGCGCCCCGAGCATGGGCCGCCTGGACTTCACCCTGCAGGCCAGCTTCGTGCAGAAGGCCGACGTGAAGACGCTGCCGTCGGTGGACACCATCACCCAGGCAGGGTACTACGGTGTCAACACGGGCACCCCGTACGCCAAGACCAAGTTCAGCCAGCGCACGACCTGGACCATTGGCAATTCGTCGGTGGGCTACCTGTGGCGCTACATCGGTGGCACGCAGGCCGAGCCGGGCACCGTCGCGCTGGACCAGTACAAGTCGATCAAGCCCTACAACTACTTCGACCTGACCCTGAGCACCACGGTGTTCAAGGCGCTGAAGCTGGGCCTGACCATCAACAACCTGTTCGACAAGGACCCGCCTTTCGTGGGCACCGGCATCGCCGGTGGTGCCGTCAACTTCGGCAACACCATGCCGACGCAGTACGACGTGATCGGCCGCCGCTACACGGTGACCGCGCAGCTGAACTTCTGATCAGCGGCTCTTCAAGCAAGCAGCAAAGCGGGCCTTCGGGCCCGCTTTTTTTTGATCCAGTCGCGCCCGCAATCCACTGCCGGATACTTGCGCGTCCTGGCTGACTCCACGCAAAGCTGTGCGACCCACACCCGCCGACATCAACCTGGCCGACCAATGTGCGCGCCAGGGTTTTCAGCTGCTGAACGCGGGTCAGATGGCCCCTGCGCGCGAGGCACTTGAGAAGGCCTTGCAACACGTCCCTGAGCACCCGGTGGCGCTGCAGCTGCTGGGCCTGGTGGCGCGGCGGAGCGGGCAATGGCCGCAGGCTGAGGACTTGATGCGCCGGTCGCTGCGGGCCCACACGCGGCAGCCGCACGTCTGGAACAACCTGGGCAGCCTGCTGGACCATCTGGGCCGCAAGGAAGAAGCGCTGGCCTGCTTCGACAGCGCCGTGGCACAAGAGCCGCGTTATGCCGAAGCCCACTACAACCGCGCCTTGTTGCTGCACCAGCTGGGGCGGCTGGGCGAAGCTTTGCGAGCCGTCGACACGGCACTCGGCTTGGTCGCGCAGCCCAGCGCCGACGTCCTGCAAGCCAAGGCCCTGATCGAGACGGACTTGGGCGACTTGGCCGGCGCACTGCTGACTCTCGACCAGGCGCTGGCGACCGCGCCGCAAAAGGCTGCTCTGCACCACAACCGCGCCACGGTGCTGCAACAACTGCACCAGCACCAGGACGCGCTCAAGGCCCATCAGAGCGCCCTGGGCCTTGGGCTGGATGTGGCGGATGCCCACTACAACCACGGCAACAGCTTGCAGAGCCTGGGCCGCCTGGACGATGCCGCAGCGGCCTATCGGCTGGCACTGCAGCGAGAGCCGGGCCATCGGTTGGCGCTCTACGATCTGGCCCGCCTGCGCTGGCGCCAAGCCGACCCCGACTTCGACGCTGAGCTGCGGCTGGCCAGCGATGCTCACCCTTCGTCACCCACCGCGCCCGGCCTGCGCGCGCAATTGCTCATGCAGGGCGAGCGTTATGCCGAGGCAGCCGATGCCTTCCGCCTGGCGCTGGCCCGCGCACCTGACGCGGCCGGCTTTCGCAGTGGCCTGGCACGCTGCATGGCCCGGCTGGGCGACATGGACCTGGCCCTGCAGGAGCACGAGCGTGCGGTCGCCCTCAGTCCCCGGGACGGCACGGCCCGCGCCTGCCTTTGCGCGGCCCTGCTTGCGGCGCGAAGACCTGAAGAGGCCGCCGAAGTGGTGCAGGTCGCGCGCGAACTGGCGCCAGACGACCAGTACGTGCTGGCCTTGCAGGGCTTGGTGTGGCGCGTACTGGGCGACCCACGCGAAGCCTGGCTGAATGACATAGCCCGCTTCGTGCGTGTGGTGGACCTGGACGCACCGCCGGGCTTCGCGAGCATGGCCACGTTCAGCGAGGCATTGACGCGCGAACTGGAGGCGCTGCACCGGGATGCGGCGCCACCCGTGGACCAGACCTTGCGGCGGGGAACGCAGACCTTGGGGGACATTTTTGAGCAATCCCACCCGCTCGTGAATTTGCTCAAGTGGCGCATTGCCCAAGCCATTGACGCCTATGTCCGCGACCTGCCGGACGACCCGGCCCACCCGTTTCTTCAACGGCGTGCAGCGGCGTGGCGCTTCACCGACTCCTGGTCCTCACGTCTGGGGCAGGGCGGCTTTCACACCAACCATGTGCATCCGCACGGCTGGCTCAGTTCAGCCTGCTACGTCCAGGTGCCGGGGGCCTGTGCCGACACGGTCCGCCGGGAAGGCTGGCTGCAGTTTGGCGCACCGGACTTCGACGCCGGGCTGGACCAGCCCGTGCGCCACATGGTTCAGCCTCGACCCGGCCGCCTGGTGCTGTTCCCGTCGCTGATGTGGCACGGCACGACACCCTTCAGCGACGCGTCACCGCGCCTGACGATTGCCTTTGACGTGATGCCAGAGGCGGCCCCGCGCTGATCAGGACGCTCAGTGTTGTCGCGTACCAACAAGCAGTGCGGCGCACGTGCATTTACGGAACTGCGGGTGCGCCGCTTGGATTGAGCCCATCTGGGCCTGTTCCCTGGGGAAATCACAGCAGTTCCACGCCGGAAGGCGCCCTACGAACTGGAGACCCACCGCAACGCCATGGGTTTCCCTGAGAGCCCGCCCCGAGCTCCACAAACACAATGGGGTTACATAGCTGCGTCTCGGCAGGCTTACAAGGCCGGTACGGGATTTGCTGCGCAGCTGGGGTAGTCGATCAATCTTCCCACCAGGAGTAAATATGTTCAAAAGGTCCAAGGTAGCAACCGGCGTGCTGCTGGCTCTCGGCGGCGGATTCGCGCTGGGTGCTTTCGCGCAAGCCACTGACCGCGTGGAAATCACCGGTTCACGGATCAAGGCGCTGGCCACGGATTCGCCGTCCCCCATCATTTCTCTGACCGCCGAAGCCCTGAAGATCGCGGGCTCGTCGAACGTCGAAGAAATCCTGAACAACCTGCCGCAGGTGTTCGCGGGCTACGGCGCCCAGGTGTCCAACGGCTCCACCGGCACGGCCACGGTTGACCTGCGCGGTCTCGGGCCGTCCCGCACGCTGGTGCTGATCAACGGTCGGCGTGTGCCTGCCGGTGACCCGGGCTACCTGCCTGCTGACTTGAACCAGATTCCGACGCCGCTGCTCAAGCGCGTGGAAATCCTGACCGGTGGCGCATCGGCCGTGTACGGCTCTGATGCTGTGTCCGGCGTGGTCAACTTCATCCTGGACGACCGCTTTGAAGGTGTGCAGTTCCAGGTCGGCCGCAGCGTCTACAACCACAAGCAGAAGGGCAAGATCGATGCCGACTTGGCGGCCCGCAGCTTCGCCAAGCCCGGCAATATCGGCGGCGACGGCGGTGTCAACGACTACAGCCTGACCCTGGGCGCCAACTTCGATGGCGGCAAGGGCAATGCGACCCTGTTCCTGGGCTACCGCAAGCAGGCTGCGCTGCTGCAGTCTCAGCGCGACTTCTCCTCTTGCTCGCTGGCGCTGTCACCCGCTCGTGCATCGGGCTTTTCCTGCGGTGGTTCCAGCACCTCTGCCCCCGGCCGCTTCACCACTGCCGCCGACATGACTCCTCAGTCTGGCGACTACTCGATGGACGGAACCGGCAACATCCGTGACTGGGTGGGTACCCGCGATGCGTACAACTTCGGGCCGCTGAACTACTTCCAGCGCCCGGACGATCGCTACACGGCTGCAGCCTACGGCAACTACAAGATCAGTGATATGGCTCGGGTCTACTCCGAGTTCAATTTCATGGACGACCATTCGGTCGCCCAAATTGCACCGAGTGGCCTCTTCTATGGCGGCGGCCCGACCCCTAACGGCGGCTATCTGATTTCGAGCGAAAACCCGCTGGTGACGAATGCCTGGCGCACGGCCATCGGTCTGCCGGCCATCGGCGCTGCGGGTGCACCCGTGACTTCGGAGGTCTACATCGGCCGCCGGAACGTCGAGGGCGGTGGTCGGCGCGACGATCTGCGCCACACCATGTTCCGTGGCGTGGCCGGCGTGAAGGGCGACATCGGCGCCTTCAGTTATGACGCGTCGGCCCAAGTCGGCAAGGTGATCTACCAGGAACAGTACTTCAACGACTTCTCCGTCACGCGCGCGCAGCGCGCGCTGGATGCCGTTCGTGACGCCAACGGCAATATCGTGTGCCGCTCGGTGGTCAACGGCACCGACCCGAACTGTGTCCCATACAACATCTTCAATCCGAACGGTGTGACGGCGGCCCAGGTTGGCTACCTGTCCACGCCGGGTCTGCAGCGGGGCTTCACCTCGCAGCTGATCTACAACGTCAACGGCTCGGTGGACCTCGGTACCTATGGCATCAAGTCGCCGCTGGCGACCCAGGGCATAGGCCTGGCCTTGGGCTTCGAGACACGCCAGGAAAAGAGCCAGCTGGAAACCGACACGGCCTTCTCGACCGGTGACCTCGCCGGCCAGGGTGGCCCTACCATCGGTGTCGGCGGCCAGTACTCGGTGCGCGACGTGTTCGGTGAGTTGCGCCTGCCGCTGATCGAGAAGATGCCCGGTGTCGAGTCGCTGACGCTGACGTCCAGCTACCGCCATTCCAGCTACAGCACCGAAAAGAACACCAGCACCTACGGTGTCGGCCTGGACTGGTCGGTGGTGAAGGGCTACAAGCTGCGCGGCAGCGTGCAGAAGTCGGTCCGCGCGCCCAACATCATCG
>JANOAM010000078.1:0-4364 GCA_031411215.1 Betaproteobacteria bacterium | reverse complement strand
GTAGCTGAGCGCCTTGCCCTGCAGCTGCGTCCAGCTGGCCAGCGTGCCAGCCGCCGGCTGCGCTTCACGGTAGAAGGCCGCGCTCTGGTGCGGGTTCTCGCCGTAGCGCATGTCCTGCGTCTTGCTGAGCTGCAGCGAATAAACCGCCGGGTAAGCCTGGCGCACGGGCACGGCGCTTTCGGCTTCCTCGGCGCCCGGCTGCAGGATGCTGAGTTAGTTGCTGATCATGCCGTCGTAGGCGGCAGTGTGGGCGAACACCTTGCGCGCCAGCATGAACTTGGTGGCTCGGGTGATTTCACAAGCCCGATCCCCCGCACGCAGCTCTGTCAGCACACGTTCGTAGTCAGCCGGTTCGATGACCACGGCCACGCCGGACCAGTTCTTGGCCGCCGCGCGCAGCATGGCCGGGCCGCCGATGTCGATGTTCTCGATGGCGTCTTCCAGGGTGCATTCGGCTCGCGCCGTGGCCTTGGCGAAGGGGTAGAGGTTGACGATCAACAGGTCGATGGCGTCAATGCCATGCTGCTTGATCGCCGCCATGTGTTCGGCCAAGTCGCGCCGCGCCAGCAGGCCGCCGTGGATGCGCGGGTGCAGCGTCTTGACGCGGCCGTCCAGCATTTCCGGGAAGCCGGTGACTTCAGCCACTTCGGTGACGGCCAGTCCGGCGTCGGCCAAGAGGCGCGCGGTGCCGCCGGTGGACAGCAGGCGCACGTCCAGGGCAGCCAGGGCACGGGCGAAGTCAACGATGCCGGTCTTGTCGGACACGGAGATGAGTGCGGTCTTCATTTGATGAGCTTGTGGTCCAGCAGCTTGCGCCGCAAGGTGTTGCGGTTGATGCCCAGCCAATCGGCAGCCTTGCTCTGGTTGCCATCGGCCTGGCGCAGCACCACGTCCAGCAGCGGTTTCTCCGCGGCACCCAGGAACAGCTCGTGCAGTTCATTGGGCTCGGCGCCGCGGAGGTCCTTGAAGTACTGCTCCACGCTGGCACGTATGCAGTCGTCGATGGCTTTTTTGCTCATGCAGCCAATTCTTCGATGTTGTCGTTGGCAGCAGTTGCCGCACCGGGCAGCAGATGGTGGTGATCTGCCAGCTGGTCGAAGTAGTCGGTCACCGCGTCAACCTGCGCGCGGCAGTCGTCGATCTGGTTCATGGCGCTGCGGAAGGCTTCGCCGCCCGGCAGTGCCTTCACGGCCCAGCCGATGTGCTTGCGGGCGCTGCGCACGCCGGTGTGTTCACCGTACAGCGCGTAGTGGTCATGCAGGTGGGCCGTCAGCCACCCTTGCACGTCGCGGACCGAAGGCGGCGCCAGGTGCGTGCCGTGGGCCAGGAAGTGCGCCAGCTCGCGGAAGATCCAGGGTCGTCCTTGGGCCGCGCGGCCGATCATCAGTGCATCCGCCCCTGTGGCGCGCAACACGGCGCGCGCCTTCTCGGGTGAGTTGACATCGCCGTTGGCCACCACGGGCACGCGCACAGCGGCTTTCACCGCCGCGATGGTGTCGTATTCGGCCTGGCCGCTGTAGCCCTGTTCGCGTGTGCGGCCGTGCACGGCCAGCATGGCCACACCGGCAGTTTCGGCGCCACGCGCCAGGCGTACCGCGTTCTTCTCGGCCTGGCACCAGCCGGTACGCATCTTCAGCGTCACGGGCACGTTGTGCGGTGCGCAGGCGTCCACCACGGCCTGCACGATGGACAGCGCCAGCGGCTCGTCCTGCATCAGCGCCGAGCCCGCCCACTTGTTGCAGACCTTCTTGGCCGGGCAGCCCATGTTGATGTCGATGACCTGGGCACCGCGGTCGATGTTGTAGCGGGCCGCGTCGGCCATCTCGGTCGGGTCCACGCCGGCAATCTGCACGGCGATGGGCGCGGTCTCGCCGCTGTGGTCGGCACGGCGGCTGGTCTTCAGCGACTGCCAAAGGTCGCGTTTGCTGGTGACCATTTCGCTCACCGCATAGCCCGCGCCCAGCTGTTTGCACAGCATGCGGAAAGGCCTGTCGGTGACACCCGCCATGGGGGCGACGAACAGGTTGTTGGGCAGTGCGATGGAGCCTATGCGCATGGCGGGACGGGGTGACTGGGAAGGGCCGCGCGGGCTGCTCAAAAAAGAGGCGCGAGTATAGCTGCAGGGATATGGCTGCAGGTATGCAGCTGCAGGTATGGCGGCAGCTCCCCACGGCGAGTGCCTGCGGCGTGACTGCGGGCTGACGCACAGAAGCGGCGTCAGGACCATGCCCATAATGCTGCGGACTGATGGAAGCTTGGCTGCAATCCCTTCTGACCTCACTGGCCATCCCGCAATACGGCCTGCTGACTGTCTTCATCGTGTCGCTGGTGTCCGCGACGCTGTTGCCGCTGGGCAGCGAGTTCGCCGTCGTCGGGCTGCTCAAGCTCAACCCGGACCTGTTCTGGCAGACCGTCCTGGTGGCCACCATCGGCAACACCATCGGTGGCGCCACCAGCTGGTGGGTGGGCTATGCGGCCGAGGTGATGTACGAACGCATCCAGAGCAAACGCTTTGAAAGCAAGGCCATCGCCTGGCTCAACCGGCTGGGGCCCAAGGCCTGCCTGCTGTCCTGGCTGCCGGGTGTGGGCGACCCGTTGTGCGCCGTGGCGGGCCTGTTGAAGATGCCCTTTTGGCCCTGCGTGTTCTACATGACCATAGGCAAGTTCGCGCGCTATGTGGTGATGACGGCGGCGCTGCTGTGGATCTTCCCGGGACAGTTCACCCCCTGAGGCGGGACACGGAGTCCGGAAGGACTCTGTGCCAGCCGAAGGCCCAGGGGCGATACAAGCCCCTGGCTTGACGCACATCGCGCCAGAATCACGGTCCCGGGCCACGAGCCCTGAAACCCGATCTGGACCCATGAGCGCCACACCGACCTACGACGACCTGTCCGGCACCTGGACACGTCTGCACCGCCTGTCGCACCTGCAAAGCATTGCCGGCTGGGACCAGGCTTCCAACATGCCGCCCAAGGGCAACGAAGCCCGCGCCGCCGCGATGGCCGAGATGGCTGCGCTGCTGCACCGCATGCGCACCGAACCGAAGCTGAAGGACCAGCTGTCACGCGCCGAGCAGGAACCGCTGGACGACGGCCAACGCGCCAACCTGCGTGAGATGCGCCGCCAGTGGCGCGCCAGCAATGCGCTGCCGGAAAGCTTGGTGACGCGCCAGCAGATGGCCAATTCACGCTGCGAACACGCCTGGCGCACCCAGCGCCCGGCCAACGACTGGGCGGGCTTTGTCGAGAACTTCCGCGAAGTGCTGGCCTGTGGCCGCGAAGAAGCCCGGCTGCTGTCGGAACAGACCGGCCTGAGCAAGTACGACGCCATGATGGACCGCTTCGAGCCGGGCATGACCAGCGCCCACGTGGACCGTGTGTTTGGCGACGTGCGGCAGTGGCTGCCGGGGCTGATCCGCGACGTCACCGCCAAGCAGGCGCGCGATGCTGTGATCGAACCCGTGGGCCCTTTCCCCACCGCGCAGCAGCGGGCACTGTGCGAAAAGGTCATCGGCATCCTGGGCTTTGACTTCCAGGCCGGGCGGCTGGATGTCAGCACCCATCCGTTCTGCGGCGGCGTGCCCGAAGACGTGCGCATGACCACACGCTTCAACGAAAACGAATTCCTCATCAGCCTGATGGGCACGGTGCACGAAACCGGCCACGGCCGCTACGAGCAGAACCTGCCGCGCGACTGGCTCGGCCAGCCGGTGGCCGAAGCGCGGTCGATGGCGCTGCACGAGAGCCAGTCGCTGTCGTTCGAGATGCAGCTCGGCAGCCACCGCGGCTTCGTCGACCGCCTGGCGCCGCTGGTGGCGGGCGCCTTCGGCGACCAGCCGGCCCTTGCGCCGCACAACCTGCATCGCTTGCTGACGCGCGTCAAGCGGGGCCTGATCCGCGTCGACGCGGACGAGGTCACGTACTCGCTCCACATCATCCTTCGCTTCGAGCTCGAGCAGCAGCTCGTGGACGGGACGCTCGCGCTCGAGGATCTCCCGGAGGCGTGGAACGCCCGGATGCGCGACTTCCTCGGGATCGAGGTTCCGGACGACGCGCGGGGCGTCCTCCAGGACGTGCACTGGACGCGCGCCGCGTATGGCTACTTCCCGACCTACGCGCTCGGCAATGTGATCTCGCTCCAGATCTGGCGGCACGTCGAGCGGGAGCTGCCCGACCTCGAAGCCCAGATGGAGCGCGGCGAGTTCGCTCCGCTCTACGACTGGCTCCGCGAGCGGCTCTACCGCCACGGGCGCAAGTTCACGCCGCTCGAGACGCTCGAGCGCGCGATCGGCGAAGACCGCATCGACCCGCAGCCCTACATCGGCTACCTGCGGGCGAAGGTCGCCGAGCTCCGCCACTGAGGGG
>JANOAM010000077.1:0-11884 GCA_031411215.1 Betaproteobacteria bacterium | reverse complement strand
CCTGGTCAATGGCGTGGCCAGCGCCGTGCCGGCGACGCTGGTGCTGTTCTTCATACGCGACCGCCTGCAGGCCCAGGCCTGGGAGCCGGTGTTCCTGGCCAGCTATTTTGCGGCTGGCGCCCTGAGCATGCCGCTGTGGGTACGCGCCGTTGCACGACTGGGCCTGGCGCGTGCCTGGCTCGCCTCCATGGCGCTGGCCATCGCCGCATTCATCTGGGCGCTGACACTGGGCGCTGGCGATGTGACCAGCTACATCGTCGTCTGCGTGGCCAGCGGCGTGGCTCTGGGCGCAGACCTGAGCCTGCCGGGTGCGCTGCTGGCCGGTGTCATTCAGCGCCAGGGCCACGCGCAGCAGGCCGAGGGCGCTTATTTCGGCTGGTGGAACTTCGCCACCAAGCTCAACCTGGCCTTGGCCGCAGGCATCTCGCTGCCGCTCTTGGCCTTTTTTGGCTACGCCCCCGGTGCACGCGACACACAGGCCCTGGCCGCGCTGGCGCTGGGTTACTGCCTGCTGCCCTGCGGCTTGAAGCTGCTGGCCGCGGGCCTGCTCTGGACCCTCTGGATCCGCAAGGAAACACCCGAATGAACCGCCCCATGAAGCACCCGATGACACGCCGAATCGCCCTCGCCTTGATAGCCGCCTCCACCGCGCTGGTGTTGGGCTGCGCCAGCCCTACACCTGCCGACTACGCCGCCGAGAAACCGCTGCTGGACCTGAAGACCTACTTCAACGGCGAACTGGTGGCGCATGGCCTCTTCACCGACCGCAACGGCAAGGTCGCACGCCGCTTCACCGTGCTGATGACCGGCACCTGGAACGGCAGCCAGGGCACGCTGGACGAACGTTTCACCTACAGCGACGGCAAGACCGAACGCCGTGTCTGGAAACTCACCGACGAAGGCCAGGGCCGCTGGTCAGGCCGCGCCGACGACGTGGTGGGTGTGGCCGAAGGGCAGGCCGCCGGCAATGCGCTGAACTGGCGCTACACGCTGGCGCTGCCGGTGGACGGCAAGGTCTACGAGGTGCAGTTCGACGACTGGATGTACCTGATGGACGAGCGTGTGATGCTCAACAAGGCGGTGATGAGCAAGTTCGGTTTCAAGCTGGGTGAAGTGACCCTGTCATTCACGAAGAAGTGAGCATGTCGCTGAACCCGCGCATCACGTCCTGGGCCGGCCGCACGGTGTGGCTGGTGGGTGCATCCACCGGCATCGGCCGCGCCACGGCGTCGCTGCTGCACGGCAAGGGCGCACGTGTGGTCGTCTCGGCGCGCAGTGCAGCCGCACTGGACGCTTTTGTCGCCGCGCACCCCGGTAGCGTTGCCCTGGCCCTGGACGCCACCGACCGGCAGGCCATGAAGGCCGCGGCCGAACACATCGTGGCCACGCATGGCCGCATCGACCTGGCGATGTACTGCGCCGGCACCTACCGCGCCATGCGCGCCACGGACTTCGACTTTGACGTGGCACGGCAGCACGTGCAGGTCAACTATGTCGGCGCGCTGGTGATGCTGGACGCGGTGCTTCCAGTGGTCCTGAAGCAAGCCCGCGACAAGGCCAGCCGCTTTGGCGCCGGCCACATCAGCCTGGTCAGCAGCGTGGCCGGCTACCGCGGCCTGCCGCAGTCGCTGGCCTACGGACCCACCAAGGCCGCGCTGATCAACCTGGCGGAAACCATGCACATGGACCTGGAGCCGTTGGACATTGGCGTCAGCGTCATCAACCCGGGCTTTGTGGAAACGCCGCTGACGGCGCACAACAACTTCCGCATGCCCGCGTTGATGACGCCCGAGGACGCCGCCAAGGCCATCGTGCGCGGCTGGGAGCAGGGCCTCTTCGAGATCCACTTCCCCAAGCGCTTCACGCTGTGGCTCAAGGCCCTGCGCCACCTGGGCTATGGTGCCTACTTCGCGGCCGTGCGCCGCTCGACGGGGCTTTGACGGTCATGGACGACGTACGCGTAGACCGCATCGTGGCGCTGTTCGAAAGCCTGAAGCGCGAGGACGTATCGCGGCTGGCAGAGCTCTACACCCCTGACGCGCGCTTCAAGGACCCGTTCAACGAGGTGCAGGGCACCACCGCCATCCACGGCATCTTCGAACACATGTTCGTGGCGCTGAACGAGCCGCGTTTTCTCATCCGCGACCGCATCGTGCAAGGCAACCAGTGTTTCCTCACCTGGGACTTCCGATTCCGCATGAAACGCTTCAACCGGGACGAGCAGTGCATACGCGGCTGCTCGCACCTGTTGCTGGCGGCAAACGGCCGCATCCAACTGCACCGAGACTACTGGGACGCAGCCGAAGAGCTGTACGAGAAGCTGCCCCTGCTGGGCGGCCTGATGCGCTGGCTGAAGAAGCGGGCCAACACGTAGGTTCCGGATCCGGGTCTCCCGGTCCGGAACGCACCCCCTCGGGGGGCGCGAGCGCAGCGAGCTGGGGGCCAGTTCAGCGCTGGCCTTCGGTCAGCGTGAAGGTCTGGAACAGACCCGACTTGTCCACGAAGAAGGTCTCGGTGAACTTCAGCACGCCGCCCGGGAACTTGGCCGGCGCCGGGTAAGGGGCACCGCGCTTGATCATGGCAATGATCCAGGGCGCCACTTCATCAGCCGCGGGCTTGCGCACGACGTTGATGCTGAGCACATTGCCGCCTGCGTCGAGTTCGGTTTCCACCATCATCACGCCATACAGCAGCGGCGGCAGCTTGCCGCGGTACACGCGCATGGGAAAGCAGGAATACAGGTGGCGCGCTGCGTCGATGCGGTACTCGCGTTCATCGCCCTTGTCGGAGGCTGCGGCCTCCTTGCACATGGGCGTGGGCACCATGCTGAATTGCGCCAGGGCGTGCGGCGCAGCCAAGGCGACTGCAGCCAATGCCAAGGCCTGCATTCCGCGCCGGGCGCGGTGGGTGATCAAACCAGTCTTGTTCATGTGATGTGCCTTCCTGCACCGGCTATCGGTCTTCGCCGGCTTCCCCTCAAGGACCCTCACACAAGGTTACACGCAGTTTCGGCCGCGTCCATCCGTCTTGATGAGGACCCGTAGTCAAGAAGCCACGGATCAGCGCAGCCAGCCCTTGCGCCGGAAGTAAATGAAGGGTGCGGCCACCGAAGCTGCCATCAGCGCCAGCGCGAAGACGTAGCCGTACTCCCACTGCAGTTCAGGAATGAGCTTGAAGTTCATGCCGTAGATGCTGGCGATCAGCGTCGGCGGCAGCAGCGCCACACTGGCCACCGAGAATATCTTGATGATCTTGTTCTGGTTGATATTGATGAAACCAACCGTGGCGTCCATCAGGAAGTTGATCTTGTCGAACAGGAAGGCCGTGTGGCTGTCCAGGCTGTCGATGTCGCGCAAGATCTGCCGCGCTTCTTCAAACTGTTCCGCGTTCAACATGCGGCTGCGCATCATGAAGCTCAGCGCCCGGCGCGTGTCCATCACGTTGCGGCGGATGCGGCCGTTCAGGTCTTCTTCTTTGGCGATGGCCGTCAACGCGGCGCCTGCCGCCTGGTCGTTGACGTCCTGGGTCAGCACGCGGGCGCTGACCCGTTCCAGGTTGTCGTAGATGCCTTCCAGCGCGTCGGCGGAGTATTCCGCGTCGGCGTCGTAGAGCTTCAGCAGCACGTCCTTGGCATCCTCAATCAGGGCCGGGATGCGCCGCGCCCGCAGCCGCAGCAAGCGGAACACGGGCAGGTCTTCCGAATGGATGGAAAACAGCACGTTCTGGTGCAGGATGAAGGCCACCCGCACGTTGCGCGCCGACGCGCCGCCGGGACCGTCGGCCGCGTCGATCAGGAAGTCGGACCGGATGTGCAGTTCGCCGTTGTCTTCCTCGTAGAAGCGGGCGGACTCTTCCAGGTCGTCGTCGACGGCGTCCTTGGGGATCGACAGCTTGAAGCGCTGTTCGACCCAGCGCTTTTCATCGTCGCTGGGGGCTTCCAGGTCCACCCACACGGGCAGGACATGGTCCAGTCCTTCCAGGCTGTCGATTTCCTCCTGGAACAGCCGGCCGTTGGCCAGCGTGAAGACATTGAGCATCGAAACTCTCCGGAGCGGGCCACGCGCAAGCGGCGCTGCGCGGGCTAAAGCAATTGCAGTGGGGCGGCTGGCAAAACCGTCCAACCCCGACCGGTCAGGCTCCGGGATGGACGGTCACCGAGGGTGACTCTGGTCCAAGGTGTCTCTCCGAAAGAGCGATGCCAAATTATGCCGCTGCTGCGGTGGCGCGCCCGTGAGAGGAACTCGTCAGAATGGTGCGGCCCGCCGCCCTGACCCGAACCGCCCTTGACTCGCCCCTACCCCCGCTCCAGTGCCCGCCGCACCGCCGCCTGGTTACTGGCCAGCGCCCTGGTGCCGTTGCTCCTGGTGGCGGCCCTGCTGACCGCCACGCTGCAGCGCCAGCCCACCGTGCCGTCCTCCGCCGATGTCGGCCCCGCCGACGTGGCGCGCGCCGTGTCGCTCCTGCGCACCCACGACCCGCGCCAGGCGCGCCCGGGCCAGGTCAGCACTGCGCTGCTGCACCAGCGCGACCTGGACGTGATCTTGAGCCACGGCGTGCACCGCTGGCTGGCAGCCAATGGCAGCGTCGTGCTGGAACCCACGCGGGCCCGCTTGCGGCTGAGCACGCGCGGCCCGGACACGCCCTTCGGCGCCTGGCTGAACCTGGAACTGGTGCTGGCCGAAACCAGCGGCCTGCCGCAGCTGGACGGCGTGCGCGTGGGTCACCTGCCGCTGCCCGTCTGGCTGGCGGAATGGGCCGCGCCGCGCCTGGCCGAGCGCCTGGGCCTGGCGCGCGAATGGCAACTGGCGGGCGACATCATCCGCCGCGTGCACTTCCAGCGCGACGTGCTGCTGGTGACCTACGCCTGGCAGGGCGACAGTGTGAACCGCCTGTTCGATGGCCTGCTCTCGCCCGCCGACCTGGCGCGCCTGCGGCCCTACTCCGACCTGCTGGTGAACCTGGCCGCACGCGCCGGGGCCGGCTGGCAGCTGCCCATGGTGCAGCTGATGCCGCCCATGTTCGACCTGGCGCGCCAGCGCAGCACCGCGGGCAACGACGCGGCCGCGGAAAACCGCGCCGCACTGCTTGCGCTGACCCTGTACGCCAACGGCCGCTGGCTGGGCCATGTGTCGGCCGCCGCACGCAGCTGGCCGCGGCCACGCCCGCTGCAACTGCTGCTGGCCGGGCGCGGCGACTTCCCGCTGCACTTCCTGGTCTCGGCCATGCTGGCTGCCGAGGGCACGACACCACTGTCGCGTGCGGTGGGCATTTACAAGGAGATTGCGGACTCGCGCGGCGGCAGCGGCTTCAGCTTCAACGACATCGCGGCCGACCGTGCGGGCACGCGCTTCGGTGAACGCGCCGTGCGCGACCCGGTGGCGCTGCAGGCGCTTGTGGCGCGCGGTGTGGGCGACGCCGACCTGATGCCGCGCTTCGAAGACCTGCCTGAATTCATGGCCGAGCCCGAGTTCCTGCGCCGCTTTGGTGGCGTCGGCGCGCCCGCCTACAACACGATGCTGGCGGAGATTGATCGCCGCATCGAAGGCCTGCCGTTCACGCGTTAGGCGGAGCGCCTCTGTTCGACCCGGTCACCAGGTCGAAGCGGAACAAACGGCATTCGATGGGGCCGTTGAACAGCGGCACGCGCCGGCTCTCCTTCAGCCGCATCAAACCCGGCAGCTTCATGTCCGGGCTCAGCAGCCACGCGCTCCAGCCGGCGTAGTGCTGCTTCCAGTGGCTGGCCAGCGCGCCAAAGAATTCGGCCGGCGTGCCGCCGCCTTCAAAGGCTTCGCGTGCAGCGGCGCCGGGCTGTGAGCCTTGGCCCTTGGCTCCGATGCGCTCGCCATAGGGCGGGTTCAGCATCATCACCCCACCGTCCACCGGTGGCAGGCGCTGCAACGCGTCGGCGGTCTTGAAGTCGATGGCCTGGCGCACGCCGGCACGTTCGGCGTTGCGCGTGGCGAAGTCGGTCATGCGGAAGCTCACGTCACCCGCGAACAGCGGTACCGCGCTTTGGTGCACGCGGGCATCGGCAGCGCGTTTCAGGTCGCGCCACGCGGCCATGAAGGGCTTGAAGGGCAGCATTCGCTCAAAGGCAAAACGGCGCTGCGCACCGGCCGCGATGCCGCAGGCGATCTGCGCCGCTTCAATGATGATGGTGCCGGCGCCGCAGCAGGGGTCCAGCAAGGGGCCGTCTTCCGCACGCCCTTGCCAGCCGGCCGCGGCCAGCATGGCGGCGGCCAGGGTTTCCTTCAGCGGCGCTTCACCCTTGTCTTCACGCCAGCCGCGCTTGAAGAGCGCATCGCCCGAGGTGTCTACGTACAAAGTGGCGTGGTCCGGCCCCACGAACAGCGAGATCGGCAGGTCCGGGTAGCGTGTGTCCACGCTGGGCCGTGCACCGCTGACTTCGCGCAACACATCGCAGACGGCGTCCTTGATGCGCAGCGCAGCGAAGTTCAGGCTGGTCAGCGGGCTGCGCATGGCGGTGACGTCCACACGCAGCGTCTGTTCCGGCGTGATCCAGTGCTCCCAGGCCACGCGACGTGCCAGGGCGTAGAGGTCATGTTCGTCGCGGTAGGCGCCGTCGGTCAGCGGCCACAGCACGCGGGTGGCCAGGCGGCTTTCCAGATTCAACTGCATGGCCGTGCGCTCGTCGCCTTCGACCCAGACGCCGCCGCGTGTGGTCTCTGCCGCGCGGCCGGTGATGCGCAGCACCTCGTCGGCCAACAGCGCTTCCACGCCGCCGGGGCAAGGGAGAAAGAGTGCCGTCACAGGTCCTTCCGCAGACCAGCGGGCGCGATCTTGAGCGCCTCGCGGTACTTGGCCACGGTGCGCCGCGCCACCTGGATGCCCTGCTCTTCCAGCATGGTGCTGATCTGGTTGTCCGACAGCGGCTTCTTGGCGTCTTCCGCGGCCACGAACTGCTGGATCAGCGCGCGCACCGCGGTGCTGCTGGCGTTGCCGCCGGCATCCGTGTTGAGGCTGCTGCCGAAGAAGTACTTCAACTCGTAGGTGCCCTGCGGCGTGGTCATGTATTTGGCCGTGGTGACACGCGAGATGGTGCTCTCGTGCAGGCCCAACTCATCCGCAATCTCGCGCAGCACCAGCGGTTTCATGGCGATGGCCCCGTGCGTGAAGAAGCCCTTCTGCCGTTCCACGATGGCCTTGCTGACACGCAGGATGGTGTCAAAGCGCTGCTGGATGTTCTTCACGAACCAGCGTGCTTCCTGCAACCGGCTGGACAGGCCCGGGTTGGCCGACGCGCCGCGCTGTCCGCGTGCGGCCTGGGCGTAGATGTCGTTGATGCGCAGCTTGGGCATCACGTCCGGGTTGAGCGTGACGCTGATGCCGCGGCCGGTCTTGCGCACGATGACGTCGGGCACGATGACGTTGCTCTCAGCATCGGTGAACGGGCGGCCCGGCTTGGGCTCGCAGGCCCGTATCAGTTCCTGCGCCTCACGCAGCAGTTTTTCGTCGGCACCGGTCAACGCGCAGAGGCGCCGCGTGTCGCGCTTGGCCAGCAGTTCCAGGTACTGGTCGGCCACGCGGATGGCCACCTGGCGCGCGGCGCAGCGCGGCGTGGCTTTCAGCTGCAGCACGATGCATTCGGGCAGGCTGCGCGCGCCCACACCCAGCGGCTCCAGGCTTTGCAGCCAACGCAGGGCGCAGCGCAGGCGTTCGTCCAGCGCCTCGCGGACTTCGGGGTCCGTCGTGCCGTTCATGCCGAACATCGCGGCCAGGCGTTCGGCGATCTCTTCCAGCGGGTCGGCCAGATAGCCGTCCGTGTCCAGCGACTCGATCAGCACTTCCAGCGCGGCACGTTCGTCCTCGGCCAGGCGCATGCCCACGACCTGCGAACGCAGATGGTCCTGCAGCGACAGGCTGGCGGCACGGCGCTCGTAGCCGTCGCCGTCGTCACCGTCGGGCGCGGCTTTGCTGGACGGTGTCTCGCGGATGCCGTCGAAGTCTTCGTGTTCGGTGCCGTTTTCCCAGTCTTCGCGCTCGGTGGTGCCGAACTCCTCGGCCCGCAACTCCTTGGCGTTGTCGCCGGCGTCAGGCGCGTCGGGCGCGTCCGACGTGGTGTCAGCCGGCTTGTCGGCGACCTGGCGTTCCAGCGGTGTCTCGAAAGGGCTGGCCGGCGCGTCCTCTTCCATTTCCAGGAAGGGGTTCATGTCCAGCATCTGGCCCACTTCCTGGTGCAGTTCCAGGGTGGACAACTGGAGCAGGCGTATGGACTGTTGCAGCTGCGGCGTCAGCGCCAGATGCTGCGACAGGCGTACCTGAAGGGAGGGCTTCATGTCAGTACCGCCCGGCCGTTCCGAAGGTACTGAGCGCCCCCTTGGGGGGCAGCGAACGCAGTGAGCTTGGGGGCTTCATTCTCCGCCCTACATACGGAAGTGCTCGCCCAGGTACACCTTGCGCACCTGTTCGTTGGAGACGATCTCGTGCGGCGTGCCTTCGGCCAGCACGCTGCCGTCGCTGATGATGTAGGCGCGGTCGCAGATGCCCAGCGTTTCGCGCACGTTGTGGTCGGTGATCAGCACGCCGATGCCACGCGAACGCAGGAAACCGATGATGCGCTGGATCTCGATCACAGCGATTGGATCGACACCGGCGAAGGGCTCGTCCAACAGGATGAAACGCGGTTGCGTGGCCAGAGCCCGGGCGATCTCCACGCGGCGGCGCTCGCCGCCGGACAACGCGGGCGCGGGCGAGTCGCGCAACTTCTCGATCGACAGGTCGGCCAGCAGCTTGTCCAGCTGCTCGTCGATCTGCTTGGTCTTGAACGGGCGGCCTTCGGCGTCCAGCTGCAGTTCCAGCACGGCGCGTATGTTTTCCTGCACGGTGAGCTTGCGGAAGATCGACGCTTCCTGCGGCAGGTAGGACAGGCCCAGGCGTGAGCGGCGGTGGATGGGCAGGCCCTGCACCGGCTGGCCGTCGATGCGGATCTGGCCGTCGTCCGCGCGCACCAGGCCCACCACCATGTAGAAAGTGGTCGTCTTGCCTGCGCCGTTGGGCCCCAGCAGGCCGACCACTTCACCGGCAGCCACCGCCAGGTGCACGTCCTTCACCACCACACGCGGGCCGTAACTCTTGCGCAGATGCTCGGCTTCCAGGCGGCTGACCGGGCTTGCGACCGGGCTTGCGAGAGACGCGGCCGACTCCATCAGCGTTTCTCTCCCAGCGTCCGGCTGGGCGCCAGCGGCGCAATGGCCGGGGCAGAAGCGGAGGCGGGTGCCTCGACCTTGGGGCTCAGCACCGCGCGCACGCGTCCGGTGGGGTTGGTGGCGGAGGTGGCGCCGCCCTCGACCTTGAAGACCTCGGAGGTGTTGTCCCACAGGATGTTGGCGCCGGCAATTTCATCGGCCACCGATCCGCCACGCAGGCGGCGCACGGTGCCATTGCCCACGAAGCGCAGCGTGTCGGCGCGGCCGTCGAATTCGATGCGCTCGGCCGAGCCTTCGACGCTTTCGTCCACGCCGTCGCGGCGCTGGCGCCAGCTGGCCGGTTTGCCGGGCGCGCCCAGGGCGCTGGCCGTGCGGTAGCCGTCGGGCAGGGTGCGCATTTCCACGCGTTCGGCACGCAGGATCATGCTGCCCTGGGAAATGACGACGTTGCCGCTGTAGACCAGCACCTGGCGCTGCAGGTCCAGCACGCCGTCCTTGTCAGCCTCCACCACCATGGGCTTGCTGCGGTCGGCCTTCTCGGCCTGGGCCAAGGGGGCCAGCAGCAGGGACACCAAAGCCACCCAGACCGGGGCGCGGCACCCGAACAAACCAGGAGAAATGGGGGGTAGAGGCATCAAACGGCACGAAAGTTGCAGGGCAGTATAGCCACAACTTTCGTGCCAACACGGCCGGTGCGCCGTGAAATCAGACCGGGAGTGGGTCCCGGCTGGGCAAGGTCTAGGCCTTGCGGGCGGACTGGATCAGGAAGTCCGCCACTTGGGTGGCGCGTTCGTGGTTGCCGGCCAGTGCGCCCGAAGTGTAGAAGCGGCCGTGGATGCCCAGCGCGGGCACGCCGTCGATCTTGTAGGCGTCTGTCAACTGCTTGGCACGGTTGGCCTTGGTGTTGACGCCGAAGCCCTTCATGGCGTCGCCGACCTTGGCGCCGTCGCCACCGCTACCGGTGATGAAGGCGACCACTTCGGACTCGGAACTCATGCGCTTGCCGCCCTGGTGGATGGCGCTGAACACCTTGCGGTGCATGGCCGCCAACTGGCCGGTTTCTTCCAGCGCGTAGTACAGCTTCTGGTGGAACTGGTGCGCGGCCATGAAGCCCACGGGCACCTGGCGGAAGGCCACATCAGCGGGCAACTTCTTGACCCAGCCTTCCAGGATGGGCTCAAAGGCATAGCAGTGCGGGCAGCCGTACCAGAAGAATTCCACCACCTCGACCTTCTTGTCTGCGCTGGGCAGGGTCACGGCGGCTGGTGTGGACAACTTGACGTAGTCCTTGCCTTCCTTGGGGCCGCCTTGCCCTTGGGCCTGTGCGCCCTGGACCAGGGCCAAGCCCAGGCCAGCGCCTGCAAGGTTGCGGGTGAAGTCGCGGCGTTGCATGCAAATCCTTTCGGTTCGGAAAATAGAAGTCAGCGAAGGTGGAGTGCGGGGCCTGAAAGGAAGTTCCTCAGCGGCCCGGCGGCTCAGGGCTTCTCGACACGCACGATCTGCGATTCGATGCCTTGCTCCTGCAGCTTGGTCTGCAGCGCGTCTGCGTCGTTGCGCACGGGGAATGGACCCAGCCGCACACGGTAGACGGTGCGGCCGGCCTGCTCGCGTTCGGTGATCTTGGCGGCTTGTCCGGTCATGGCCAGCTTGGCACGTTGCTGTTCGGCGTCTTCGTTACGTGTGAAGGCACCGGCCTGCACAAAGTAGACAAACGGTTCCGGCACCACAACGGTGGACCGCGGCGCGGACGCGGCTTCGCCCGACAGGATGGCGGCAGGGTCACGCTGCGCCTTGACAGGAGCGGACGCAACGGGCGCAGCAGTGGTTGCCGCGACCACCGGCTGGATGCCAGGAGCAAGCGCGGACGCAGCCGCTGCGGCACTGGCTGCGCGCGCCACGGCCTTGCCACCCAGCGCTGCATTGGGATCCCAGTCGCGGTTGCGCTCGGTCTCGGCCTTGTCCTGCTCCGCCGTGCGCTGCGGCACCTTGTTGACGAAAGGCACCGGCGCCTTGGTGATGTACAGCGCCACACCCAGCGCCAGGGCCAAGCCGACCAACAGGCCAGCCACCAGGCCCATGGCGAAGCCGCCTTTCTGAAAGCTCATGCGTCCACCTCTGCGGCCCCCGGGGCCTCTCGGTTCATGGATTCAGGGGCCGACACGCCCAGCAGGCCCAGCGCGTTTTTCAGCACCTGCGCTGTAGCGGCCAGCAACGCCATGCGGGCGCGTGCCAGGGCCGCGTCGTCGACCAGGAAGCGTTCACTGGCGTAATAGGTGTGGAAGGCCGCGGCCAGGTCACGCACGAAGAAGGCCACGTCGTGCGGGGCCAGCTCCGCAGCAGCGCGCGTCAACATCTCCGGGTACTCGGCCAGTTTCAACATCAGCGCGGCTTCGCTGGGCGCGGTCAGCAGCGACAGGTCGGCGCCTGCGAAGTCACGGCTGCCGGCGTGTTTGTCCACGTACGCGGCCAGCACGCTGCAGATGCGCGCATGCGCGTACTGCACGTAGAAGACCGGGTTCTCGTCGTTGGCCTTCAGCGCCAAGTCAATGTCGAAGGTGAACTCCGTATCGGCCTTGCGGCTGACCAGGAAGAAGCGCACCGCGTCGCGGCTGGTCCACTCGATCAGGTCGCGCAGCGTCACGTAGCTGCCGGCGCGCTTGGAGATCTTCACCTCCTGGCCGCCCTTCATGACCGTGATCATCTTGTACAGGCAGTAG
>JANOAM010000076.1:0-8583 GCA_031411215.1 Betaproteobacteria bacterium | reverse complement strand
GTGCCTGCCTACGTGCAACACGCCCGCCTTGTCGAGTGGGTCGCGCAGATTGCCGCGCTGACTGAAGCCACTGATGTCTGCTGGTGCGATGGCTCCGAAGCGGAGTACCAACGCCTCACCGAGCAGCTGGTCGCCGCCGGTACCTTGATGAAACTCAACCCGGAACTGCGCCCGCGCAGTTTCCTGGCCCGCAGCGACGCTTCCGACGTCGCCCGCGTGGAAGACCGCACCTACATCTGCTCCGAAACCAAGGACGAAGCCGGCCCCACCAACAACTGGATGGCCCCGGCTGAGATGCGGGCGCTGCTGCAGACGGGTGACCAGGCCCTCTTCAAGGGCGCGATGAAGGGCCGCACCCTGTACGTGGTGCCCTTCAGCATGGGGCCGCTGGGCAGCCACATCGCCCACATCGGCGTCGAACTGACCGACAGCCCCTACGTGGTGATCAGCATGCGCACCATGACGCGCATGGGCCGTGGCGCGCTGGACGTGCTGGGCAACGATGGTGAATTCGTGCCCTGCGTGCACACCGTGGGCGCGCCGCTGCAAACCGGCCAGAAAGACGTGGCCTGGCCTTGCAACCCCACGAAGTACATCGTGCACTACCCGGTCACGCGCGAGATCTGGTCCTACGGCTCTGGCTATGGCGGCAACGCGCTGCTGGGCAAGAAGTGCTTTGCGCTCCGTATAGCGTCCAACATGGGCCGTGAACAGGGCTGGCTGGCCGAACACATGCTGATCCTGGGTGTCACCAACCCGCAGGGCAAGAAGTACCACGTCGCGGCCGCCTTTCCCAGCGCCTGCGGCAAGACCAACTTCAGCATGCTGGTTCCGCCCAAGGGTTATGAGGGCTGGAAGGTCACGACCATTGGCGACGACATCGCCTGGATCAAGCCGAACGCGGACGGACGGCTCTACGCCATCAACCCCGAATCCGGCTATTTCGGCGTCGCACCGGGCACGAACTACCACACCAACCCCAACTGCATGGACTCGATGAAGAGCGATGTGGTGTTCACCAATGTGGCGCTGACCGACGACGGCGACGTGTGGTGGGAAGGCATGACTGACACGCCGCCCGCGCATCTGATCGACTGGCAGGGCCAGGACTGGACGCCGGCCATCGCCAAGGAAACCGGCGCCAAGGCCGCGCACCCGAACTCGCGCTTCACCGTGGCTGCCACCATGAACCCGGCGCTGGACCCGGAGTGGGACAACCCCGCCGGTGTGCCGATTGACGCCTTCATCTTCGGCGGCCGCCGCAGCACCACCGTGCCGCTGGTGACCGAGGCCCGCACCTGGACCGAAGGTGTCTACATGGCTGCCACCATGGGCAGCGAGACGACGGCCGCCATGGCCGGTGGCAACGGCGCCGTGCGCCGCGACCCCTTCGCCATGCTGCCCTTCACGGGCTACAACATGTCGCACTACTTCCAGCACTGGCTGGACATGGGCGGCAAGCTGGTGGCCCAGGGTGGCCAACAGCCGCGCATCTACTGCGTCAACTGGTTCCGAAAGGGTGAGGACGGCAAGTTCGTCTGGCCGGGCTATGGCGAGAACATGCGGGTCCTGGAATGGATGCTGGGCCGCATCGAAGGCAAGGCCGGCGGCGCGGACAACCTCTTCGGTACCAGCCCGCGCTATGAAGACCTGCGCTGGGCCGGTCTGGCGTTCACGCAGGAGCAGTTCAACACCGTGATCGGCATCGACAAGGCGGCCTGGCAGCAGGAACTGACGTTGCACGCCGAGCTGTTCAAACAGCTGGAGCTGGGCCTGCCCGCCGAACTGCCGGCCACCAAGGCGCGGATCGAAGCGCGCCTGGCGGCCCAGTAACCCGTCAAGGCCACGCGCTTGAGCGCCCCGGCGCGGCTGCTGGACGCCTTCGACCGCCAAGTCGCCTGGTGCCGGCAAGGTGCGTCGCCGTTCAGCGCACGTGTGCTGGCGCGCAGCCGCGACTGGCTGGCGGCGCATGAAGACGCGCTGAGTGCGCTGGCCGCGGTGTCGGACGACCCGCTGGCCTCCGCGGTGTCGCTGCGTTGGCTGTCCGGGCTGCACCACCTGGCGCTGATGGGCCGTGAGCCGTGGGCGTCCCTTTGGCCGCCATCGAAAGATGAAGTGGGTGACCGCTCACTGGACGAGGCCATCGCCCTGGCCTGGCGCGGTGAGCACGGCCACATGCGCGCCGCGCTGTCCAACGCGCCGCAAACCAACGAGGTGCAGCGCAGCGTGGCCCTGCTGCCTGGGTTGCTGCACGTGGCGTCGTTGACGGGCCTGCCACTGGCGCTGAACGAGATCGGCTCGTCGGCCGGCTTGAACCTCTGGTGCGACCACTACCGCCACGACCACGGCAGCTGGGCCTGGGGCGACGTCACTGCACCGCTGACCCTGCGTGCCGACTGGCAGGGCCCACCGCCCTCGCTGCAGGCCGCCCTGCACATCGCCCAGCGCGCCGGTTGCGACATGCAACCCGTGGACCTGCTGCGTGCGGGCGAGGCTGTCCGCCTGGCTTCCTTCATCTGGGCTGACCAGGCCGAACGCCTGGCCCGCGTGCGTGTGGCCATTGGCGTGGCATGCACGCACATGAACACGCAAGGCGTGAGCATCAGCGCACTGCGCGGGGCGGACTTTGTTCGCCAGCAGCTCGGCCAACGCCGGGCTGGCACCGCCTGGGTGCTGATGCATTCGGTGGTGTGGCAGTACATCCCGGGGGCTGAGCAGGCCGACATCACAGCCCAGATGCACGCAGCCGGCGCTGCGGCCACGTCGACTTCGCCCCTGGCCTGGCTGCGCTTCGAGCCGCCCCGGGCCGACCTGCGTGTGGAGTTGCGCTGCCGCGTCTGGCCGGGTGGCGAAGACCGGCTGTTGGCGGTCTGCCATCCGCATGGAACGCGGGTCGAGTGGCAGAGCGATGTGGCAACGTGAGGGCCCATGATGGGCACATGAAGCTGCAGCTGCTGTCCGACCTCCACCTCGAAACCGAAGAATTCCAACCCGAACCTGCGCCCGGTGCCGAACTGCTGGTGCTGGCCGGCGACATCGACAGCGGCCCCGGCTGGGCCGGCTACGAACGTTTTGCCGGCTGGCCCGTGCCCGTGGTGGTGATCGCCGGCAACCACGAATTCGACGGTCGCGACTTCGACGAGGCCCTGGTTGGCCTGCGTGCGCTCTGCGTCCGGTTGGGTTTCACCTTCCTGGAATGCGAAGAGCACATCGCCACCGGCGCGGGTGGCGAACGCGTCCGCGTCCTCGGCACCACTCGCTGGAGCGACTTCGACCTCTTCGGCGAGGCCCAGCGCCCACGCGCCGTGCGCGCGGCCGAGTACTTCCTGCGCCTGATGGCCAGCACACGTGGCGGCCAGCCCTTCGACGCGGCGGCCGTGCGCACGGAATCGCTGCGTTGCCGCTCCTGGCTGGAACGCACGCTGCAGCAGTCGCCACAGGGCCGCTGGGACAAGACCCTGGTCATCACCCACTTCGGCCCCAGCCTGGCCAGCAGCGACCCGCGCTACGGCAAGCAGCCCGGCACGGCCAGCTTCTGCAATGCCGACGACGACCTGATCCCGCGCGCCGACTTGTGGCTGCATGGCCACCTTCACTGCCGCCACGACTACCGCGTGGCACGCGCCGGCCGCGCGCCCAGCCGCGTGGTGTGCAACGCACGTGGCCTGGCCAAGAAGGGCGAGGACGTGGGCCATGAACCGCTGTGGGTGCTGGAACCCTGAGCTTCGTCAATGGCCGCACCGCAGCGGCCTGCCACACTCGGCCCGTCAGAGACCCGCCCGTTTGAAAGGACCCATGCCATGAAGATCCTCGTCGCCGTTGACGGCAGCCCCTTCACCAAGAAGATGTTGGCTTACCTGGCTGCCCATGACGAATGGCTGGGCGCGCAGCACGACTACACCGTCGTGCACGCCGTGCCCGGCGTGCCGCCGCGCGCCGCCGCGGTGCTGGACCGTGACACGCTAAAGGCCTACTACGCCGAATCCGCGGACAAGGTCTTCAAGCCCATCAAGAGCTTCTTCAGCAAGAGCAAGCTGAAGGCGGACTTTCAATACAAGGTGGGTCCGGCCGCGGACGTGATCGCCGAGATCGCGCGCAAGGGTGACTTTGACCTTCTGATGATGGGATCGCACGGCCACGGCACGATAGGCAGCCTGGTAATGGGCTCGGTGGCTACCAAGGTGCTGGCGCACTGCTCGACGCCGGCCCTGCTGATCCGCTGAGCCGCGGCTCCAGACCCGCCTGCGTGGGTCTGGACGGCCGTTAGGCCAACTAACGGGCGTTCAACCCGTTCCAGCAGGTGGCCTGCACGAGTTCCACGATCTGCGCGTCGGTGAATGCGCCGCCGGCTTTCAGGAAGGCCGGCACCGGATCACAGGCGCGGGCATAGATGGTGTAGAGCACCACTTCGGGCGGCAGCTGCGGGTTGATGTCGCCGTCGGCCTGCGCTTGCTGGATCCACGCGCCCAGCGTGTCGCTGACACGCAAGATGGAATCCAGGTAGGCCTTGTGCGCCATCAGTTCTGCCCGCAAGGTGGAGTTCTGCGAAGGCACGGTGGGCATCTCGCCGGACAGTTGGGTGTCCAGTGCCCAGCGTGTCATGGCCTGAAGCTTGTCGATGGCGCGGACATCGGTGCGTGCAGCCTGCTGGTCCACGACGGCCTGGGTGCGCTCCATCAGGCGCACCATGGCCGCGGCGGCCAGGGCTTCCTTGGACGGGAAGTGTTTGTAGAGGCTGGCTTTGGCAATGCCCACGTCGGCCGCCACCTGGTCCACCGTCATGAGGTCAAAACCCTTGTCGGCCAGCAGCCGGTTGACGGACGTGATGATCGCTTCCTCACGGGCGCGAAGCACTTGTTCCTTGAAGGAAAGCCGCGTCATGCGCGGATTCTAGCCAGCCGCGTCGCCGCTTGAACTGCTCAGTTGCGAAAATGACTGAATGGTTTTCGAAGCCCGTGGCCGCTCAAGCAGAAGGCTTGCGGCGCATCGTCAGCCGGCCCACCCAGCCGGGCCGGCGGAAGGCCGGGGCCACGGTGGCCGGTGGCTCGTGCGCAATCTCGTTGAGGCTCAGGTCCAGACCGAAGGCGGTGCCAAAGTCGGCGGGGTCCATCTCCACGGGCTGAGGGCTGGCGCGCCAGCCTGTGAACCAGCGGTTGGGCGTGGCGGCTTTGGACATGGGGCTTGCCTCGAATGGGTGTGTATGTTGGGAAACAGTGTGTGTCTTCATCGGCTTGGGCACCATCCCGAACAAGGGTGCGCTTGTGCGCCTTATCACTAGAATCTCGCCCTTTTTTCCGTGCTTTGCCGCACCCGCAACAGGCCCCGATTCGCATGAAGAGCAAGCGTGACTTTGTTGCCATCGACTTCGGCACCTCCAACTCCGCCGTGGCCCTGCCGCGTGCGGCAGGCGGCGTGCGCCTGATCGAACTGGAGCCCGGCCAGCCGACCATGCCCACGGCCGTCTTCTACCGCGCCGACACGCCGCCGCAGCAGCTGGAAGCTGACCGCCTGTACGGCCGCGCCGCCGTGGCGGCGTACGTGGAAGGCGTGGACGGCCGGCTGATGCGGTCGATGAAAAGCATCCTGGGCTCCAGCCTGCTGGACCAGAGCACCGACATCGGCGGCGGCCGCGGCGTGAAGTACCGCGACGTGGTCGTCGGCTACCTGCGCCACTTGAAGCGCCTGGCCGAAGCCGAGGCCGGCCATGCGGTGGACCGCGTGGTGCTGGGCCGCCCGGTGTTCTTCGTCGACGAGGATCCGGAACGCGATGCGCAGGCGCAGGCCGCGCTGGAAGCCGCCGTGCGCCAGGTGGGCTTTCGCGAACTGCAGTTCCAGTACGAGCCCATCGCCGCGGCGCTGGACTTCGAGAGCACCGTGTCACAGGAGACCCTGGTGCTGGTGGCCGACATTGGTGGCGGCACGTCGGACTTCTCGCTGGTGCGGGTAGGCCCGGCGCGGCGCGGCCGTGCCGAACGGCGCGACGACATCCTGGCCAACCACGGCGTGCACATCGCCGGCACGGACTTCGACCGCCATGTGGAACTGGCCTGCATCCTGCCGCTCTTGGGCTACCGCGCGCTGCGCCCGGCCAGGGCCGGTGAATCGCCGCGCGAGGTGCCCAGCGGCGTGTACTTCGACCTCGCCACCTGGCACCTCATCAACACCGTCTACTCACCCGCGCGGCTGGCGGAATTGAAGGGCATGAAGAGCTGGTACGCCGACCCGCGCCACCATGCACGCTTGATGGTGACGGTGGACGAACGCCTGGGCCATGCGCTGGCCGCCGCAGCCGAGCGCGCCAAGATCGACGTGGCCATGACCGGCCAGGCACAGGTGGATTTGTCGGCGCTGGAGCACGCACTGTCCGCCAGCCTGCAGGAGGTGCAGGCCGCCGAGGCGCTGGAAACCGACCTTGAAAAGATCGTGCAGGCCGCAGCCTTTACCGCGCGCATGGCGGGTGTGGATGCGGCCCAGATTCAGGCGCTGTACTTCACCGGCGGGTCCACGGGGCTGACGCCGCTGGTGGACCGCATCGCGGCCCACTTTCCGAAGGCGCAAGCTGTGCGTGGCGACCGTTTTGCCAGCGTGGCTCAGGGGCTGGGGCTGCACGCCCGCGCCGTCTTCGGCGCGGGCTAGCGTTCGGTCCCGCGCCGTCTTCGGCGCGGCCTGAACGTCAGCTTTTGTTTGCAGCCTTGTACTTGGCGATGGCGGCCTTCAGGTCGTCCAGCGGTTCGCAGGGCGACGTGCAGAGCTTCTGCAGTCGCGCCAGGTAAGCCTCGGCCGCGACCGGGTCGCGCTTCATCAGCGCCAGTTCACCGGCGTACTCCAGCGCGCCCTGGTGGTTCGGGTTGATGCGCAAGGCGGCGTCGTAGTGGCGCTGCGCGCCTTCCAGGTCGGGCTTGGCCAGCTTGCGCAGGGTGTAGCCCATCAGGTTGTTCCAGTCCGCGTCCGCCGTGGCGTTGACGCGCTTCAGCTCTTCCAGCGCCGCAGCCCAACGCTTGTCTTTCAGGTGGGCCTGGGCGGCAGCCAAGGGTGCCACAGCGGGCGTCTGGGCGCCGGGAGGCGGGGGCGATGGCGTGGTGTCGGCAGCGAAGGCGGTGTGCATCACTGCCAGTTGGGCCAGGGCGGCGAGCAAGGCGGCTTGGGTCAGGCGATTTCGGTTCATCGGAGTCTCCGGGGCGGTGGGGAACGGCGTGCGGGTTTGCGGGGTGCGGCGGCCGGGCGGGTCTGGGTCTGGGCGCGCGGGCGGGTGACGTCGGCGATCAGCATCAGTGCACGCACGACGTCCTGCACGGCTTCGCCCAGGTTGCTGGGTGGCTCCAGGGTCTGGATCACCTCCACCAGCGCGTCTGCGTCTTCCAGGTCGTCCGGGTCGAAGTGCATGAACAGCAGCGCCAGCGGTTCGACCAGGTCCGGGTGCCGGTGGTCCGTGAGCGCCGGGAACAGGTTGGTCGCGGTGGCAAAACCGGCCACCCAGGGCAGCACGGTTTCTGTTGGCGAGGTGTCTTCGTCTTCGTCGGCCGGTGGGTAGATCCAGGGGTCGAACCACTGGCGGTCGGCGATGGCACGGTCCAGTTCCGCGTGGCGCCGGCGGGTCAGGGTCTGCAGTTCTTCCAATGCTGCGCTGGCGGGCGCGGGCCGGCCTTCGATGTCCGCCACATGGGCCAGCCAGCGTGTTTCGGGCACCCGCTGCGGCTGCAGCAACACGCCACAGAGGTAGCCGTCGAGCGCGCTCACGTCCAGCGGCTGCATAGGTGCAGGCAACCCGTCCAGCAGCGTCTGCAGGCGTGTGAGGTCGTCGTCGTCCAAGGGCGTATCCAGGGGCGTGAGATCAGGCATGGGCGACCCCGTGAACCGGGGGCATACGGTGCGCAGGACGCGGGTTAGATTGCTGCACATGGGCCAGCGCTGGCGCCGATTGTGGTGCAGCGTTGGCCCCCGGGCCCAACGACGCCGTCTCCGGACGGCTTGCGACAACCCGCGGCGAGAGCCGCGGGTTCTTTTTTGGGCGCCCGCGGCGTGAGCCGCGGGTTCAATTTTGCGTGCTCGTAAACTGCAAGACCGACCGCAGGAGACACGCCATGGGTGCACCCGAAGCCTTCACGCAGACCACCGACATCGCCCACTGGATCAACGGCGCCCCGCACCCCGGCAGCGGCCAGCGCAGCCAGACGGTGTGGAACCCGACGACGGGCGCTGCGGCGCGCCAGGTCCTGCTGGCGGAAGCGGCGGATGTGAATGCGGCGGTGGCCGCCGCCGTGGCCGCGCAACCCGCCTGGGGCGACACCCCGCCGATCCGCCGCGCCCGCGTGCTCAACAACTTCCTGGCGTTGCTCAACCAGCACAAGGACACCTTGGCGGCCATGATCACCGCCGAACACGGCAAAGTCTTCACCGATGCCCAGGGCGAAGTCAGCCGGGGCATCGACATCGTCGAATTCTCCTGCGGCATCCCGCAACTGCTCAAAGGCGACTACACCGACCAAGTCTCCACCGGCATCGACAACTGGACCCTGCGCCAACCCCTGGGCGTGGTCGCCGGCATCACCCCCTTCAACTTCCCCTGCATGGTGCCGTGCTGGA
>JANOAM010000075.1:0-6551 GCA_031411215.1 Betaproteobacteria bacterium | reverse complement strand
ACAAAGTGTGCCCGTACGAAATGTGAGTGAAGCAACAGCCACTTACACCTTCCTGTGGTCACAGGACGTCTTTGTGTGTCAATTGTTTCGACACAAATTTGGCGCAGGTGGCCGCGCTTTGATCGCCAATGATGCGCGGCGGCAAGCCACGCGCCTTGCGGCGCCTCGTCAGGCGCCAACCCCTTCCGGGCCTTCAAGTCAAAGCCCGTTCGGGCTCAGCGCACGCTGGCCTGCACCAGCCCCAAGTCCTGAGCCGCCAGAAAGCGGGTGATGGAATCCACCGTGATCACCAGATAGGCCTGCTTTTCGTATTCGTCCTGGGTGTGGTCGGTGAAGCTCACGTGGGCGCTGAACAGGCGCGCACCGGCGCGGCGCAGGTTGGGGATGCGGATGGTGCCGGTTCGAAGCCGGCCTGCCTGAGCCAGGCTTGCGCCGACGCGCGGTCCCGGACGTTGCCGCTCTTGTCCAGCGCCAGCGACATCATCTCCAGGATCCACTGGTTCGAATTCTGGAAGCGTGTGTTGAACGGGTGCGCAATCATGTTGTAGGCCGGCTTGTGCAGCGCGCGCGTGGTGGCGGGGCTCATGAACACCTTGCGCATCTCACCCTGCAGCGCGTACGTTGGGGTGAGGAGCAGCGCCTCGTAGCCGAACAGGTCGACCTCGTAGAACTGCTCCAGCGGCTGGACCATGATTTCGGATTCCGCCTTGCCGCAGGGGTTGAACAGGTGCAGCACCTGCCAGCGCTGGCGCACGTGGTCGCGCACGGCCACGCCCATGTGGGTGTAGCGCTGGCCGAACTCACCCAGGTTCAGACCCACACGCGCCACCAGCGCGGCTGAAGCGCCACTGCGTTCCAGCTGGTCCCGGACACGTTCGCCCAAGGCCAGCCCGCGTGCCAGCGCCTGCGGCGTGGGCGCCGCGCGCTCGCCGCAGTCCTGGCCGGCCCAGGCGCCGCCGCACAGGCCCAGGCACAGTGCCGACAACAGCAGACCCGCCAGACCGTGCAGCGTCATGGCAGGCTCACGTTTTCGTTGGCGCCCTGCGTGGTCTGCAACTGCAGCCGCGCCGCGCCAGGCTCAAAGCGCGCGCTGCTGGAAGGCTTGTCCCACAAGACCTGCCCACTGCCGACATCGACCAGGCTGTGGCTGACCACCGCGCCGCGTTCCAGGCGCAGCAGCAGCCAGCGCCCGTCCGGCGAGAAGCGGGCGTCTGTGGCGACCACGCCCGCGGGTGAGGCAGCCGTGTCAAACGCACGTGTTGTGCGTACCAGCGTGGCGCGCAGGGCGTCGATCCAGTGCACCGAACCGCCGGCCACCGCAGCCAGGTACAGGCCTTCAGGCGACAGGGCCTGGACACTGACGCTGCTGCTGCCGCCCAGGTCCAGGCTGCGTTCGCCGCTGCCCTGTTTCCAGCGCACGACGGCTGTGCGTGGGACCTGGGTTGGCGCGTCCGTCCGTACGTCCACCCGTGCGTCCGGCAGCGTTGTCGGCGCCTGTGCCGCAGGTGGCGTCACCGCAGCACGCAGCCGTGCCAAGGCGGCAAAGCGCCCCTGCGGGTACTGCTCCAGATAGGCTTGGTAGTCGGCGGCGCTGCGGCTGTCCTTCACGGCGTCCCAGAAGGCCAGGTCCAGCGCCAGTTCGGTGGCCGCGAAGGCCGTGCCGGTGCCGGCTGCAGGGGCAGGCGCAGCACCCGATGCAACAACCGCCCCGGGCGTGGCCGCAAAGCTGAATTCCCGGCTCAGCGAAGAACTCTCCCAGGGCACCTGGGTGTTCTTGGAGCTGCCGACCACATCGACCCGGACGCGCTTGAACATCTGCTCAACATGCAAGCCGGGTGTGGCGATGTGTTTGAGCAGGGCGCCGGTGTACAGGCCATTGGCTGCGCCCTCACCGTCCTGCGCCACCGAGCCCGGCGCCGTGGCAAAGGCGATCAGCGTGCCGGTGGGTGCGTCCATCTGCGCCAGGCCGCTCTGGCTGGTCTTGAAGGAGCGTGCAAACGGGTTGTTGCGGCAGGCGTCCAGCACCACCAGGTTGATCGGCGTGCGTGCGGAGTCCATCTTGTCCAGCACCTCGCCCACGTCAAAACTGCGGTACTGCACCTCGTCTTCGCGTGCGATGTCGGCGTCCACCGGCACCAGGAAATTGCGGCCCTTGACCTGCAGTCCGTGGCCCGCGAAGTAGAAGAGGCCCACCGTGGCGCCGCGCAGCTTGTCGCCAAACTCGCGGATCACGGAGGAGAAGCCCTCGCGCGACAGGTTCTGGCGTTCAATGACTTCGAAGCCCAGGCCTCGCAAGGCCTTGGCCATGGCGCGGGAATCGTTCACCGGGTTCAGCAGAGGCGATGTCTTGTAGCCCGCATTGCCTACCACCAGCGCGACACGGCGCTCGGCTGGACCACGGTCTTGTGCCAGGGCCAGACCGGTGCCGAGAAAGCCCATGGCCACCAGCCAACAAGCGTTCAGGAATCGCCGCATCACACGCTCCACGGGCCAGCGCTAGAGTGGCCGCGGGCTGGCATCCGCCAGATAGAACCACTCATGCCCGGGCAGCGCGCCCACATCCGGGAACACGATATAGCCGGCCTTGGGCGCGCGCAGTTCCGTGCTGTCCGCGCGCACGGCGATGAGTTCGCCTTCGGCCAGCGGGTCAAAGCTGGTCCAGGTCTTGACGAAGCGGTCGCCTTCCGCGTGGCGGTCGATCACTTCGGCCAGGCGCAGACACTCAAAGGGCCGTGCCGGCGGCGCCAGCGGCAGGTCGGCCAAGCCCAGCAGGGCCAGGGTCTGGCGGATGGCGGTGTAGGCCACCTCTTCGCCTTCGGAGTCGTCATGCTGGCCGCATTCCAGCGTGATGCCATAACCACCTTGACCGTTCGCGCCCTGGCTGCGCATGTACTCGGTGGTGCCGACGCCGTAGCTGGGGTCTTCATGCACCGCACCGGGTGTCAGGCCACGCGCCTTGCGGCGGGCCACGCCGTCCGCGTACGCCTGCATCCAGCCTTCGACGATGCGGCTGGGGCCCACGTGCGCGGCCAGCTGCGCTTCAGCGGCGGCGTGCGCGAAGGGCTCCAGGTCGCCGCGGTTGTCAGCCGGGCCGCGCATGACAAAGGGCTGGCCGGGGCTGCGGAAGCTGTGCAGGTCCAGCAGCACGTCATGCGCGCCCAGCAGCGGGCACAGCACATTGGCGATGCGGTCTTCGTTGTCCTGTGGCGTCGCCGTCGGTTGCAACCGGCGGTTGAGGTTGCGGTCGCCCATGCGGCGCTGGAGGTTGTAGGCCAGCGGGTTGCAGACGGGCACGAAGGTGACGGTGCCGCGCGTGATCTCGATCTCACCGTGGTCGATCTCGTCCAGCACGCGGCGTATGCCCTTGGTGCCGGCCGTTTCATTGCCGTGCACGGCGCCGGTGACGATGAGCTTGGGGCCGGGCTTGAGGCCGGCGATGCGGTGGCCGCGCAGGTTCGAATTCGAGATCATTCGTCGCCGCCACAGAGCATGCGGTGGGCGCGGGCATAACGTTCGTGGACGCCCAGGACCACGTGCTCCGGCAGGTCCAGCGCGGCCTGTTCTGCGCCACCGGTGACGCCGGTGGTGGCCAGCCAGTCGCGCAGCGGTTGTTTGTCCAGCGCCACGATGCGGCCCTGTTTCAGTTCATCGGCCAGCCAGAAGCGGGAAGAGTCCGGCGTCAGCGCCTCGTCCATCAGCGTGAGCTTGCCGTTTTCGTCCAGGCCGAACTCGAACTTGGTGTCGGCGATGACGATGCCACGCGACAGCGCATAGGCCGACGCGGCCTTGAAGAGGCGGATGGCGGCGTCGCGCACCTCGGCTGCACGCGGCGCGCCTATCTTGGCGGCCAGTTCATCGAAGCTGATGTTCTCGTCGTGGTCGCCCACGGCGGCTTTGGTGGCCGGCGTGAAGATGGGTTCGCCCAGCGGCTGCGTCATCGTCAGGCCCGCGGGCAACGGGATGCCGCAGACGGTGCCGCTCTTGACGTATTCCTTCCAGCCCGAGCCCGCCACATAACCGCGCACCACGGCTTCGCAGGGCAACGGTGTCAGGCGCTTGACCAGCATGCTGCGGCCCGTCACCTGCGGCGCTTCGGTCGCGCTGACCACACTCTCCGGCGCGGCGCCGGTGATGTGGTTGGGCATGACGTCTTTCAAGTGCTCGAACCAGAACAGCGCCATCTGCGTCAGCAGCCGGCCCTTGCCGGGCACCGGTGCCTTCATCACCACGTCAAAGGCGCTCAGCCGGTCGCTGGCCACCATCAGGATGCGGTCACTGCCCACGGCGTAGTTGTCGCGCACCTTGCCGCGGGCCAAGAGAGGCAGCGACGTGATCGACGTGGTGGGCACGGCGGGGCCGAGGTCGGCGAGACGGGTCATGGCAGCTTCCAGGCGCGGTGTGTGTGAAGAGCGGGACGTCAAAACAGCAGAGCAGGTATTGTCCCAGCAGCCAAGCTCCCGGGAGGCACCGCCCATGTTTTCGCACCTGATGATCGGCATCACTGACTTCGACCGCGCCCTGGCCTTCTACCGCCCGTTGACGCAGGCGCTCGGGCTGCGGGAACGTTTCTGCGATCCCGCCAACCATTGGGCCGGCTGGCAGCCTTCAGCGGGTGGCCGCCCGCTGCTGGTGATCTCGCGGCCCTATGACGGCCAGGCCCATGCACCGGGCAATGGCCAGATGGTGGCTTTCCTGGCCGACACGCGTGCGGCGGTGCGTGCAGTGCACGCCGCTGCGCTGGCGCAGGGTGGGACTTGCGAGGGCCCACCTGGTCTGCGCCCGCAGTACCACGCCCACTACTATGGCGCCTACTTCCGAGACCTGGATGGCAACAAGCTGGCGGTGGCCTGCCATGTTTTGGAAGATTTGCCTGAAGCCGAAGCAGGCACCTGAAGCGGCCTGGTCAAGCGATCAGGTCTTCCAGCAGCGTCAGCGTGCCGGTCGCCGCGTCCAGTCGCGCGCGCAGACCCATGGGCAGTGGGCGGTTGGGCGTGCCATGGCCCGTGGGCCAGCCGCCCAGCACAGGCTTGCCCAGGCCTTCGAACGTGTCCTTCAGCAGCGCCAGCGGGTAGTCTTCCTCCGTGAAGCTGCCCAGCACCACACCGGCCACCGCGTCCAGCACACCACCCAGGCGCAGCTGGGTGAGATACCGGTCCACACGGTAGGGCTCTTCGCTCACGTCTTCCAGGAACAGGATGGCGCCTTGCGGGCTCCACGCCCAGGGTGTGCCCATCAGCGCGGCGACCAGGCTCAGGTTGCCACCGATGAGCAGGCCTTCGGCCACGCCGGCTGTGCGTGGTGTGACGGGCTCCAGCGAGGATTCCAACAAGGGCGCCAGCACGGTGCCGGCGCGCAGGCCGTTCAGCAGCACATCGAAGAGCGCCGCCTCGTCGTCTTCGCGGCCGGGCTTGACCAGGTCCGACGCGGGCATGGGCGCGTGCAGGCTGGGCAGGCGTTTGCGCGCCCACAGCGCGTGCAGGGCGGTGATGTCGCTGTAGCCGATCAGCAGCTTGGGCTTGCTGCGGACGAGATCGGTGTCGATGCTGTCCAGCAGCCGCATCGCGCCGTAGCCACCGCGCAAGCAGTGGATGGCCACCACTTCGTCGTCGGTCAATGCGGCGTGCAGGTCGGCCAGGCGCAGCGTGTCGGGCCCGGCCAGGTAGCCGGTGCTGGCGTGGCAGGCCGGGAACAGGCGCACCCGCAGGCCGTGGCGGGCGTAGAGCGCAACGACTCCGGCCAGCGCGTCGGGTTTGGCAGGTCCTGCGGGCGCGACCACGCCAACCAGGTCGCCGGGTTTCAGGGTGGCGAAGCTCATGGCAGGGTCACGGCAAAGTGAGGATGATCCGGTGGATGGCAGCGCCCAGGGCCGGCAGCCGCCAGGTGGTGACGCAGCGCTCGTGCGCAGGGCCCGACGCGGCGAAGCGCCGGCCCAGGCTGGTGAACACGGCGACGATGTAGTGGGCGTTCGCGGTCTTCACGATGCCCGCGTCCGACGCGTAGTTGTCCGTGCTGCCGGTCTTGTGTGCGAAGGCGGGCGCGTCGGGCAGCCCGGCCACCCAGCCGGGCAGGCCGTGGAGTGCGCCGCTGGACAGCACATGGTCCAGTTCCTGCCGCGACAGCACAGCGCGCAGATGGTCGCGGGTGGTGGGCTGCAGCGTCGGTGTACCGGCGGGCAGCCAGGGCGGCGCTGGTGCATCGGCGTCCAGCAGCCACAAGAGCCGCAGCGTGTCCCACGCGGTCATGTGGATGTGGCCCACACCCGCACCGTCGGCATTGCGCCAGCCGCCTTGCGGCGTGGTGTCGTTGAGTTGCAGCGTGTGCAGGCCCCAGGTCCGCAGTGTCTGGTTCAGCGTGTCCACCATGGCGACGCGGTGCAACAGTGCCACGCAGGCGTCCGTGGCCTCGTTGTCGCTGAGCACGATCATGGGTTCCAGTTCCGCCGGCCAGGCGCAGCGGCCGGCGTCCACCGCCAGTCCCACACCCGCCGCGACCATCAGCTTCAGCAGTGACGCCGGGTACGGCGCCACCATGCGCTGCGGGCCGTTGCCGAA
>JANOAM010000074.1:0-1738 GCA_031411215.1 Betaproteobacteria bacterium | reverse complement strand
GCCGGGCCGCCGACGCGGAAGGGCGTCAGCGCCGTGATGCGCCGTGCGTATTTCGATGGCCGCACCATCTGCCAGTTGTTGCCCTGCAGTTCGATCTCGATGACCGTGATGCCATGCGCGTTCTGGCTCTTGCGCACCTTTTCCAGCGTCCACGGTGTCTGGCCGTTGCTGTGCAGCAGGCCCTCGTCGGTGTATTCCTGGTTCAGCGTCAGCAGGCCGCGGCGTGAACCGTTCAGCGCATAGAAGTGAATGCCGTCGTGGTGCATGCCCATCTGCACCGCCTGTTCGGCTGCGGTGTTGCTGGCGTCAAACTTGAAGGCCGGCATGTTGCCGGTTATGCCCACCGGTTCACCCCAGGGCGCCAGCGGTGTGGCGGTGTAGCCGTCGGGCACGGTGATCTTGTCGGCCATCAGCGTGGGCACACCCTTGAAACCCATGGCCGAACCGCGCATGCTGCCCGCCGTGGCGCAGCCGGACAGCGGGGCCAGCAGGCCCACAAGCGCTGCGCCGGCCCCTGCGCGCAGCACCACGCGGCGGGCGGGGTCGGACACGTCGTGGATGCTCAAGTTGGAGGATCGGTTGCTGTCCTCCATGGTGTCGAAGTCTTTGGCCATGGTGTGGAGTTTGCCCGTGTGTTCAGGACGAAGCTGTCGCTGGAGCTGATGCTGTCGCACGCGGTTCGCAGAGGGTGCCGATCAACCACAGCAGGGCCACGATGCCCACCACGCCGCCCGCCTGTTGCATTGGGCTGAACTGGTGCGAGAACCACAGGAAACCGCTGGTCAAGCCCAGCACGGCCAGGAACAGCGCGGCCGCCAGCCACTGCCGCGTGGTGGGTGCGGCGGGGTTGTAGAGATCGAATGCCTGCAGATTGAACGCCGGCTTGGGGAAACGCGCGGCCACGTCGGCCGGCCGCCAACCCGGCGGCTTCAACCACACCCGCAGCTTGTCGGCCCAGGACTGCGCATGCCAGGCGTCCAGCACCAGGTCCTTGTAGACCTGCAGGTTGGCCCACAGCGGGTTGAAGCTGCGCAGCGGTGAACGCGTGCCGTAGACGATGGGCTCTGCGTCATCCTCTTCAGCGAAGGTTCCGAACAGCCGGTCCCACACGATCAGGATGCCGCCGTAGTTCTTGTCCAGGTAGCGGTCGTTGACGGCATGGTGCACCCGGTGGTTGCTGGGGCTGCAGAACCAGCGGTCGAACCAGCCCAATTTGCCGATCTGCTGCGTGTGCACCCAGTACTGGTACAGCAGGTCGATGAGGGCCACCACGCCAAACACCAGAGGCGGCACACCCAGCACGGCCATCGGCAGGTAGAACAGCCAGCCCAGCAGGAAGCCGCTGCTGGTCTGGCGCAAGGCCGTGCTGAGGTTGTAGTCCTCACTCTGGTGGTGGATGGCGTGCGCCGCCCACAGCACCGCCACACGGTGGCCGCCGCGGTGCAGCCAGTAGTAGCAGAAGTCGTAGAAGACCAGCGCGTACAGCCACACCCACAGCTGGTCGCTGGGCAGTTTGAACAGCGCGACCTGGTCGAAGGCCAAGGTGTAGACACCAATGCGCAGCAGCTTGCCGAACACTCCCGTCACCTGTCTCATCTCGCCCAGGCCGTTGCTGGCCTGCGCGTCGTTGAGCCGGTAGGTGTTCTTGCCACGCGCCAGGCCCACCGCCAGTTCCACCGCGATCAGCAGCAGGAACACCGGTGTGGCCAGGACGATGATCTGGGCGCCTGTCATGCGT
>JANOAM010000073.1:0-21974 GCA_031411215.1 Betaproteobacteria bacterium | reverse complement strand
ACCGGCGGCGACCAGCTGCTCGGTGAGGCGTTGGTACTCCGCTTCGGAGCCATCGCACCAGCAGACATCAGTGGCTTCAGTCAGCGCGGCAATCTGCGCGACCCACTCGACAAGGCGGGCGTGTTGCACGTAGGCAGGCACATTCAGGCGCAAGCCTTCCAGCACGGGACGGTTCATGGAATCTCCAATCATGGCTATGTCAAAAGAAGCGGAATTGGGCGAAAGCCGACCGACCGTCCACGCGCTTTGTCTTGCCGTTGAAGGCCGCCTGACCGACGTTCGCCGAATGCCGCTACCCCGGTTTTCTGGGATGGGGTCGGAATTGTGGGCGCAATGTAATCACGCCGTAACCACCGGCCTGGGCGGGCCCATGCAAATCCCGCATGGCGTGATGCACTGCGCGGGGCCCAATGAGGCCCACGGCTGGGTGGCTACTGCACCAGCTTCACAGCCGTGCCCGGCTGGGGGTCCGCACCGCCGCCGTACACGCCGTTAACCAGCCGCAAAATGGCCTCGGATTGCGTCGAACGGCGCGCAAGCTCGGCGAAACCGCCCGCGGGCAAGGGCACGACGCGCAGCTGCCAAGGCTTGGCGGCGGCACGGTCGGCGGCGCTCAGGGCGCGGAAGGTGGACTCGGCTTCCTGCAACGGTGCGGCGGCCCGCTGCAGCGCTGCCGCGTCCTTGGCAGCGGTCTGCAACAGGTATGTGCGCTGGCCGGGCCCAGTCACCAGGGTGGCCTGCACGGGCTGCGCCTGGCCCTGCGCAGTGCGCACGGTGCCGCTGAAGTGGGTGGCGGCCAAGCCGTTGAGGCTGCGCTTGTCCAGGCGGACTTCGGCCGGCTTGAAGAGGTTGCGAATGATCTCGTCGTGCGTCGTGCCCGCCTTGGCCGGCACCAGCCGCACGATCAGACCCGCGTCACCAGCGCCGTTGACCAGGGTGATGGCCTCGGCGCCGTTGTTGATGCGCCAGCCCTCGGGCGCGGTCAGCGCGATGTCCAGGCCGTCGTGGAAGAACTGCCGCCCGCGCACCAGGCCTTGCTCGTCGCTGTCGCCGAAGGGCAGGCCTTCGATAGCCTTCAGGTAGCGCGCACGGCCGTCATCGTCGTACTGGCCGGCATAGCGCTTGGCCACCTGCTGGATGTCGGCCAGCCGCTTGTCGTTGCTGGGGTGCGAACTGAGCCAGTTGCCGCCCTGCGGCGCGGGCTTGCCCTCGGCCTTGGCCTGGTCGGCGGCAAAACGTTCCTGGTTCTTCAGCACCTGGATCACTTCCACCATGTTGCGCGGGTTGTAGCGGTTGCGCGCCAGGTACTCCGCGCCCAGCTCGTCGGCCTGGCCTTCCTGTTCGCGGCTGTAGCTCGCCAGGCGGCCGGCGGCCACGGTCTGGCCCATCTGATTGGCGGCGTTCGCCGCGCCGCCCACACCCACACCTTCCAGCACCACGCCCAGCACCGTGGCGGCCAGCACGCCGATGCCGGCCGTGTGCTGCTGCGTCGCGCGCTGCGCGCCATGGCGGGCGGTGACGTGGCCGATCTCGTGACCCAGCACGCCGGCCAGTTCCGCTTCATCGTTCAGGTAGGCCATGATGCCGCGCGTCACGTAGACATAGCCACCGGGCAGCGCGAAAGCGTTGATGTCCGGGCTGTCCAGCACCGTGAAGGTCCACTTCAGCTGCGCGCGGTGCGACTGCGCCGCCAGCTTCTGGCCCACGCCGTTGACGTAGGCCTGCAGCGCCGGGCTGGCCAGCGCGGGCATTTCGGCCAGGACCTGCTGGTGCGCCTTGGCGCCTTCGGCGATCTCGGTGGGCTCGTCCATCACCGTGCGCTCGCTGCGGCCGGTGACGGGGTTGACGACGCTGGTGGTGCCGCAGGCGGTCAGCGCCAGCGCCAGCAGCAGCGACAACAGGGTATGGACCTTGCTCTTCATGGGCGCAGTGTGCACTGGACAATGGGGCGCATGAGCTCGCCCAAAGTCCTGCAGGTGTGCACCGGCCGCGCACGCGACACCACCATCAACGGCCGCCGGGTGCTGTCCGCCATCCACAAGCAGCCCATCGACGGCCCCGTGGCCGTGGGCCCGCTGGGCCTGGACGGCGACGAGCAGGCCGACCTCAGCGTGCACGGCGGCCTGTCCAAGGCCGTCTACGCCTACCCCAGCGAGCACCTGCCGTTCTGGCAGACCGTGCGCGCCCAGGCCCGCGCGAGCCTGTGGGACGACGCCTTGCCGCCGGGCCTGTTCGGCGAAAACCTGCTGCTGCAAGGCCTGCGTGAACACGAACTGTGGGTCGGCGACCGCCTGCGGCTGCCGGACTGCACCCTGGTGGTGAGCGAACCCCGCCTGCCCTGCTTCAAGTTCAACGCGGCCATCGGTTTCGACCAGGCCAGCAAGCTGATGGTGCAATCCGGCTTCTGCGGCGCGTACCTGGCCGTGTTGCAGCCGGGCACGGTGAGCGCAGGCGAGTCCTTCACGCTGGAACCCGGCCCGCGGGACGTGAACCTGCGCGATCTGTTCAAGGCCCGCGCGCGGCCCCGCTGAGCGCGCGCCGCGTCAGGTCAGAACGGGGTAGTCCGTGTAGCCCACCGCACCGCCGCCGTAGAAGGTTTTGCTGTCGGGCGCATTCAAGGGCGCCTCTTCGCGCAGGCGGCGGCCCAGGTCGGCGTTGGCGATGAAGGGCTTGCCGAAGGCCACCAGGTCCGCGCGGCCGCTGGCCACCGCGTCCAGCGCCAGGCTGCGGTCGTAGGCGTTGTTGACCATCCACGGTGTCTGGCAGCGCTTGCGCATGGCGGCATAGTCGAAGGGCGCGAAGTCCCGTGCGCCGCCGGTGGCACCTTCCACCACGTGCACATAGGCCAGTTTCAGCAGAGCCAGATGCTGTGCAACGTGGCCCATCAACGCCTGCGGGTCGCTGTCCTGCGCGGCGTCGTTGGACGGCGTCACCGGCGACAGGCGCAGCGCCGTGCGGCCGCCACCAATCGCACCCACCACCGCCTGCATCACCTCCAACAGCAGCCGCGCGCGGTTGGGGATGGAGCCGCCATAGCCGTCGGTGCGGTCGTTGATGCTGTCGCGCAGGAACTGGTCGATCAGGTAGCCATTGGCGGCGTGGACCTCCACACCATCAAATCCGGCGGCCATGGCGTTGTGCGCGGCCTGCACGTACTCGGCCACGACGCCAGGCAGCTCGTCCGTGCGCAGCGCGCGCGGCTCTGAACAAGGCGCGCGGCCGTCGGCCCCCAGGGTGTTGACCTTGGCGGCCCGCGCCGTGCTGCTGACCGGCTGTGCGCCGCCCGGCAGCAGGGAGCTGTGCGAGATGCGCCCCACATGCCACAGCTGCACCACGATGCGCCCGCCCTGGCCGTGCACGGCCTCGGTGACACGGCGCCAGCCGGCCACCTGTTCCGCGCTGTGGATGCCGGGTGTGTCCCTGTAGCCCTGGCCCATGGCGCTGATCTGCGTGGCTTCAGTGATCAGCAGCGCCGCACCGGTGGCGGGGTTGGCGCGCTGTGCGTAGTACTGGCGCATCAGCTCGTTGGGCACCTGGCCGGGGCTGGCGCGGTTGCGCGTGAGCGGGGCCATGACGATGCGGTTGGCCAGGTCGATGTCGCCGATGCGGATAGGGTCAAAAAGTGAAGTCATGGAACGAGGTTAACCCGCCCATCAACCAGTCCGTGGCACAGTCCGCGCCATGCTCGCCTACCGACACGCCTTCCACGCCGGCAACCACGCCGACGTGCTGAAGCACCTGATCTTGTACCAGGTGCTGGACCACATGAACCAGAAGGACAAGGGCTGGCGCTACGTGGACACCCACGCTGGCGCCGGCGGCTATTCGCTGGAAGGCGACTACGCGCGCAAGAACGCCGAATACGAGCAGGGCGTGGGCCGCCTGCTGGCACGCAAGGACCTGCCGCTGCCCGTGCAGGAGCTGGTGGACCTGGTGCACGCCTTCAATGATGGCAAGGCCATCAGACAGTACCCCGGCTCTCCCGCCGTGGCGCAGGCCATGATGCGCGAGCAGGACCAGCTGCGCCTGCACGAACTGCACCCCACGGACTTCAAGATCCTGGCCAGTTACCTGGGCGACGTGCCCGGCGTGGAGTGCAAGCTGAGCGACGGCTACGCGTCGCTGAAGACCCACCTGCCGCCGCCCACACGCCGCGGCGTGGTGCTGATCGACCCGCCCTACGAGATCAAGACCGACTACGTGCGCGTGCTGGCTGCGCTGCGCGAAGCGCTGCAGCGATTCCCGGAATGTGTGGTCATCGTCTGGCTGCCGCAGGTGCAGCTGGTGGAAGCGGTGCAGCTGCCGCAGCGCCTGAAGGCTGCCGTGGACAGTGGCGGCAAGAAAGGCTGGCTCAACGCACGCCTGACTGTGGCGCAGGCCGACGAACGCGGCTTCGGCATGATGGGCAGCAGCGTCTTCGTGGCCAACCCGCCGCACACGCTGTTTGCCACGCTGCAGCCGGTGCTGCCTTGGCTGGCCACGGCGCTGGCGCAGTTTGACGGCGCCAAGAGCGCGCTGGAGCGCTCGCACACGGCCTGAAACCTCAAACCCGCAGCACCTCGCCCTTGATCGAATACAGGATCGCCACAACCTCGTTGACCTCGGTGGCACCAACACCCTGACCCTGCATCGCGGCCACAAAGTCGTCGATGGTCGCCAGCAATTCCTGTTCACTGATGTTCATGCCGGCGTGCACGGTTCGCATGTCGCGGCCCTCGTACTTCTGCGGCCCGCCGGCGCCCATGCAGAAAAACAGCGTACCCATCTGCTTCACACGGGGCAGGTCCCTGCCGCTGAACCGTGGCGCCAGCAGCGGGTTGACTGCGTGGCGGTCGACGACGTCGTCGACGATGGCTGCAATGCCCTCGGCGCTGCCGAGGCGTTCATAGAGTGATCGGGTCATGGTGCTCTCCTGGTTCAGTGGCTTTGGAGAAGCCACGAGTCGACCTCGATGGCGCCCGGGTCGGTGGTGGCTTCAGCGGCCTCGGGGCCCGCCGCGGCGCCCGGTTCGCGCAGGGCCTGGCCAATGGCCGAGTCCAGACGCAGAAATGCGTCGGGCGTCAGCAGCTCAGGCAAGGTCAGGGTTGCCGTCCCGTAAGGAGCCAGCAGGAAGGTGATTTGTTGCGTCGTCATGGAAGACTCCAGTTGAGTTCAGCGGGTCCTGAAAGAGCCCGCTGAACCGCAGCATCGCCACGCGGCGTTCCTGGAACGTTCCCGGCAAACACCTGCGTTGCGCCAACGGATCGCAGCCGCCACACTGAAGCCGCGATGCCTCAACCGCTGAACCCACATGACTTCAACCCCATTGGCCACCTGGAAATCCGGTTGCTGGGTGGCTTCTCCGCGTCGATCAACGGCGCCGATCTCCCGCCCGAACGCTGGCCCAGCCTGCGCGCTGCGCAGCTGGTGCAGTTGTTGAGCCTGGCGCCGCAACAGCTCCTGTCCCGCGACCGCGTCATCGACGCGCTCTGGCCTCAGCTGGGGCCCGATGCCGGGGCGGCCAACCTCCGCAAGGCCGCCCACCACGCGCGGCAGGCCCTGGGCCGGCAAGACGGCGTGGTCCTGCAAGGCGGTGGGGTGTCGCTGTGGGCCCACGGCCCTGTGGGCGTGGATGCCGACCGTTTCGAACAACGCGCGCTGACCGCACTGGCGGAACCGCCCAGTACCCGGCGCCAGGCCTGCACGCAGGCCGCCAGTGAATACGGCGGCACGCTGCTTCCCGGTTCGCGCTACGAGGCCTGGACCGAACCGGCACGCGAGCGACTGCATGCGCGGTTCGTTGACGTGCTGCGGGCCGGCCAGCAGTGGGAGCAACTGGCACAAGTGGCACCCACCGATGAACCCGCCCATCGGGAATTGATGGCCACTGAACTTGCGGCCGGCAACCGGGCCGCAGCGATCCGCTGGTATGCGCGGCTGCGCGAGGCGCTGCAGCAGGAGCTCGCCATCACACCCGACCGCGTCACGGAAGCCCTGTACGACGCGTGCGTGGCCGGTCTCCAGCCGGCGGGTCCTGCTTTCGTGGGTCGGGCCATGGCGCGGGCCCATGCCCAGGCCTGGCTGGCGGCGGCGCCCGCTGAGCGTCCCTGCGGCATCGTGCTGCGCGGGCCTACCGGGATCGGCAAGACCGCGTTCTGCCGCGAGCTGGGCGCGATGGCCCGAGAGCGCGGCTGGAAGGTGGTTCGCGTCGATGCCGCACAGCCTGGGCGTGCCTACGCCATGGTCGCGGCCCTGGCCGAAGCGCTGATCATCACCAACCGTGAGGTCCTCGACCAGATCGGCGCGCCTGCACGATCGGTGCTGACCCAGCTCAGCCCCTTGGCTGCACCCGCTGCCGTGTTGCCAGGGCCACTGGGGCGGCACCAGGTCATCGGTGCGTTGCGGCGCTTGTTCCTGGCTGCGGCGCAGGGTGCAGAGATGCTGGTGCTGGTTGACGACGCGCACCTGCTGGATGACGCCGATGTCGACGTGCTCATGCACCTGGTCGCCAGCGGTCCTCCCGTGTGCATCGCCTTGTCCGCACGAGCGCCTGCGGCAGGCTCAGCGCTGGGCCGCGGCGTGGCGCGCCTGGTCGGTAGCGGCATGATGCAGGCGCTGGACCTGGAGCCCCTGAACGACGACGAAGCCCGTCGGCTGGTGAACCAGGCGGCGGCCGTGACCTTGCCCGACGACACCGTGGCGCACATCGTGCGGCTGGCCGAAGGCAACCCGTTCGCGGCCATCGAATTGGCCCGCTGCGCCGAAGCTTCGGGCAAACAGCCCCTGCCGCACAACGTTGCCGACGCCATCCTCGTGCGCCTGTGCGACGTTCCCGACCCCGCGTTGGCCGCGCTGAAGTGGATGGCTCTGGCAGGAGACGCCTTTGACGCCACCACGGCGGCCGCGCTGGCCCCGGATGCCCAGAGCCACGCCTTTGCAGCGTTGGACGTGGCGCTGGCCGCCGGCGTGCTCACGCTGGTCGGCACGCGCTACCGGTTTCGGCACGACCTGGTGCGCCAGGCCCTGATCGAACAGATCCCGCCTCATCGGCGTCTGAAGATGCACCGCCAGGCTGCACAACGCCTGGCTGAACTGGACGCGGCCCCCGCCGTGGTGGCGCGCCACTGGCTGGCCGGCGGGAGCCCACGCGAGGCCGTGCCCTGGTTCCTGGCCGCGGCCCGGGAGGCCCTGCGTCTGGCGGCCTTCAGCGATGCCTTGCGCCACCTGGAACCCTTGCTGGCCTTTGAGGGCCAGCATGCTGAGGCACTGCATCTGCGTGCGCAGGCTCTGGACGCCATGGGTGACCCGGCGGCCGTGGCCGCGTACCGGGCCGCCGCCAGCGTGGCCGACGAGTCGGACTCGCACAACCTGCGTGCACAAGGCGCGCTGGCGCAGATCAAACAAGGCGACCCCAAGGGCGCGCTGCTGGCGCTGGTGGGCGTGCGACCGAACAGTGTGGAAGGCCAGCTGTCCGAGGCCCTGGCCTACTGCGGTGCCGCCGCCCTGGGCGCAGCGGACCCCGCCGTGGGCACGCAGAAAGCGGCCGAGGCGCGGCGCCTGGCCTTGCAGGCTGGCGACCGGGCCGCCCTGGTCACCGCGTCCTGGGCCCAGGCGGCGGCGGCGCATGCCCGCGGGGAATTGCACCAGAGCATCTGGGCCGACCTGCAGGACACCAGCCAGCTGCCGCACCTGGCCGTGCGTGTGTTCGACGGGCAACTCTGCATCCTGCAGCGGTTTCTCTATGGCGCGCGGCCCTACCCGGAGGTGATCGCTTTTGCCGAAAGGCTGGCGGCTGAGGCCCAGAGACTGGGCGCCGCACGTGGGCACGCCTTCGGCATCACGATCCGTGGCGAGGCTGAATTGCTGGCCGGCGACCTGCCGGCTGCCGAGGAGCACCTGCGACTGGGTGCACGCCTGCACCACGCCTTTGGCGGCGCCACCGGCGAAGCATTCGCAACCCAAAGGCTGGCCGAGGTGGCCATGCACCGCGGGCGCCACGACGACGCCCGCGCGCTGATCGACCAGGCGCTGGACCTGGCGCGCCAGACCGACATCGGTTTTCACTTGCTGGACCGGATTTACGGCACCCGCATCCAGCTCGCCCGCAGCCCGGCTGCAGCCCTGCACATGCTGGAGGACGCGCGCGAAGCCGTGCGCGGGCCGCTGGAAACCTGCCCAGGTTGCCGCATCACGTTTGCAGTGCCCGCGGCCATCGCGGCCGCCCGCGCCGGGCAGTTGGACATGGCCGAGGACTACGCCGGGCAAACCGCCTACCTGGCCAACGTGGTGATGCGCTTGCCGGCCTGGCACGCCGCGCACCACGAGGTGCTGGGTCACCTGGCGGTCGCCCGGCGCGAGGGCAGGGACCGGGCCGCTGCGTGCTTTGCCGATGCTGCCCAGGGCTTCCGCGACGCGGGCCAGCCCATTGACGCCGCTCGCTGCGACCAACTGGCTGGGACGGCAGACGGTCGGCCCGACAGTCCGCCCGACATGCCGCGATAAGCCCCTGCAGATGTTTCGGACTCAGGGCCCGCGACCCCGCAAGGCCGAGGCGAAACGCTGCGACCAGCGGTGCGCCGCGCGCCAAACCGCCGTGGCCTTCACGCGTGCCAGCCAATCGGCCTTCCACGCCGACCAGGCCGTGTAGCCCCTGGCAAACCAGGCGATGCGCATCAGCGCCGGCTGCGTCAGTGAAAACAAGTGCGCCAGCAGCGCCGTGCCCAGCAGCTTGGACAGCACCAGCAGCGCCACGCTCCAGCCCACCAGACCGCGTGAGATCAACCACACGGCGAAGATCTTCACCGGGATGATGGTCATGGACGGCACGGCCATCAGCGCCAGCGCCGCATAGGGCGGCAGCCTGGCGATGCGCCGGTTGAGCCAGGCCAGCGGCCATGAATTGGCGATGCGCGCCGCCAGTTGGCGCAGCGGCTCCCAGCCCCACTCCTCGAACAGGATGAGCGGCGTCATCACGACGCCCAACACCGCGTTCAGGACACGGCGCAGGATCTTCATTGATCAGTCGATGCCGCGCGCACGATCCACCTTGAACTGCGCACGGAAAGCCTCGAAGCGACCTTCGTCCAGCGCCTGCCGCACTTCGCCCATCAGGTTCACGTAGTAGTGCAGGTTGTGGATGGTGGCCAGCATGGGGCCCAGCATCTCGCCGCAGCGGTCCAGGTGGTGCAGGTAGGCGCGGGAAAAGCCGCTGGCGCAGGTGTGGCAGCCGCAAGTGGAGTCCAGCGGCCGTTCGTCCTGGCGGTGTTTGGCGTTGCGGATCTTGAGGTCGCCAAAGCGCGTGAACAGGTGGCCGTTGCGGGCATTGCGTGTGGGCATGACGCAGTCGAACATGTCCACGCCCTGGAACACGCCTTCCACCAGGTCCTCCGGCGTGCCCACGCCCATCAGGTAGCGCGGCTTGTGGGCCGGCAGGCGGTGCGGCGTGTGGGCCATGACGCGCAACATGTCCTCTTTCGGCTCGCCGACGCTGACGCCGCCCACGGCGTAGCCCGGCAAGTCCAGTTCCACCATCTGCTCCAGCGATTCCTGGCGCAGGTTTTCGAACATGCCGCCCTGCACGATGCCGAAGAGCGCGTTGGCGTTCTCCAGCCGGGCGAACTCGGCCTTGGACCGGCCGGCCCAACGCAGGCTCAGCTCCATGGACTTGCGGGCTTCGGCCTCGGTGGTGACCTTGCCCTTGGTCTCGTAGGGTGTGCACTCGTCGAACTGCATCACGATGTCGCTGTTCAGCACCGTCTGGATCTGCATGCTCACTTCGGGCGTCAGGAACAGCTTGTCGCCGTTGACCGGGCTGGCGAACTTGACGCCCTCCTCGCTGATCTTGCGCATGTCACCCAGGCTCCAGACCTGGAAGCCACCGCTGTCGGTGAGCATGGGCTTGTTCCAGCGTTCAAAGCCATGCAGGCCGCCAAAGGTCTTCAGCACGTCCAGGCCTGGGCGCATCCACAGGTGGAAGGTGTTGCCCAGGATGATCTGTGCGCCCATCTCGTCCAGGCTGCGCGGCATGACGCCCTTGACGGTGCCGTAGGTGCCCACGGGCATGAAGACCGGGGTTTCGACGACGCCATGGTTCAGGGTCAGGCGGCCACGGCGGGCCTGGCCCTCGGTCTTCAGCAGATCGAACTTGAGCATCCGCAGGATTGTCTCAGGCCCGGTCTCAGGTCCTCGTCAAAAGCATGGCGTCGCCATAGCTGAAGAAGCGGTAGCGCGACTCCACCGCATGGCCGTAGAGGGCCCGGATGTGCTCATAGCCCGCAAAAGCGCTGACCAGCATCATCAGCGTGCTCTTCGGCAGGTGGAAGTTGGTGACCAGCCGGTCCACCACGCGGAAGCGGAAGCCGGGCGTGATGAAGATGTCGGTCTCGCCGGTAAAGGCTTGAAGCGGGCCGTCTCCGGCCGCGCGCGCCGCGCTTTCCAGCGCACGCAGCGTGGTGGTGCCCACGGCCACCACACGGCCGCCGCGCTGGCGTGTGGCCGCGATGGCGGCCACGGTGTCCGCACCCACCTCGAACCATTCGCTGTGCATGCGGTGGTCGGCCAGCCGGTCCACCCGCACCGGCTGGAAGGTGCCGGCGCCCACATGCAAGGTGACGGCGGCGCGGTCCACGCCGCGGGCCTGCAGGGCGGCCAGCAAGGCCTCGTCGAAGTGCAGCGCGGCGGTGGGCGCGGCCACGGCGCCAGGCCGGGTGGCGAACACCGTCTGGTAGCGGCGTGCGTCTTCGGCCGTGTCGCCATGGGTGATGTAGGGCGGCAGCGGCACATGGCCGTGCTGATCCAGCAGCGCCAGCGGGTCGGCGGGGAAACGCAGGTGGAACAGCGAATCTTCCGGCCCGGCACGGCCCAGCACCTGGGCGTCAAAGGCGCCGGCAAAACGCACGCTGCTGCCTGCCTTGGGGCTCTTGCTGGCCCGCAGGTGGGCCCAGACTTCATGGCCCGGCAGGATGCGTTCGACCAGCGCTTCCACGGCTCCGCCGGTGGGCTTTTCGCCCAGCAGCCGCGCCTTGATGACACGCGTGTCGTTGAACACCAGCAGGTCGCCGGGCTGCAGCAGGCCAGGCAAGTCGCGGAACACGCGGTCCACCGGCAGGGAGCCGGTGCCGTCCAGCAAGCGCGATCCGCTGCGCTCGGCAGCCGGGTGCTGGGCGATCAGGTCGGGCGGCAGCTCGAAGTCGAAGTCCGCAACGGTGAAGTCGTGCGGCGTTGGGGCGGAGGGTATGGACACGGTCAAAATTGTTCCATGCCGACCAAGACGGTGCCTGACGCGCCGCCCAAAGCCCCTGAACCGCGGGACAAGCCCATGTCCGCGCCGGCGCGTGCCATGCTCAAGCTGGGCTTGGTGCGCGACATCGATCTGGCGCTGCACATCCCGCTGCGCTACCTGGACGAAACCGTGCTGCGCCCCATTGGCACGCTGCGCGACGCGGACATGGCGCAGGTGCAAGGCACGGTGACCGACTGCCGCGTGGAAACGCGCAACCGCCGCCAGCTGGTCGTGCGGGTGGCCGACGACAGCGGCGAACTGCTGCTGCGCCTGCTGCACTTCTACCCCAGCAACCAGAAGACCCTGGCCGTCGGCAACCTGGTGCGTGTGCGCGGCGAGGTGCGTGGCGGCTTCCTGGGGCGGGAGATGATCCACCCGGAATTCCGCGCCGTCACGGCCGACACGCCGCTGCCCTCCGCACTGACCCCCGTCTACCCCAGCAGCGCGCAGCTGCCGCAGGCCTACTTGCGCAAGGCCGTGGCGTCAGCGCTGACCCGCGCACCGCTGCACGAGATCCTGCCCGAAGGCACCGTGCCCGCCGGCCTGCCGCCGCTGCGCGACGCCGTTCTGCAGCTGCACCACCCAGCCAAGGATGCCGCGCTGGCGGCGCTGGAAGACCGCAGCCACCCTGCCTGGCAGCGGCTGAAGTTCGACGAGTTGCTGGCGCAGCAACTGGCACAAGCGCAGGCCCGCGCCGCGCGCGCGTTGCTGCAGGCGCCTTCGCTCAAGCCCGCGGCCGACGGCATCAGCGCCCGCTTCCGCGCGGTGCTGCCCTTCACGTTGACGGGTGCGCAAACGCGCGTGGTCGCCGAGATCACGGCCGACCTGGCCCGCACCCAACCCATGCACCGACTGCTGCAGGGCGACGTCGGCTCCGGCAAGACCATCGTGGCCGCGCTGGCCGCCACGGTGGCCATGGACAACGGCTGGCAGTGCGCGCTGATGGCGCCCACGGAAATCCTGGCCGAGCAGCACTTCCGCAAGCTGGTGCAGTGGCTGCACCCGCTGGGCATCACCGTCGCCTGGCTGACCGGCAGCCGAAAGGGCAAGGAACGCAAGCAGATGCTGGCGCAAGTGGCCAGCGGCGAAGCGCTGCTGGTGGTGGGCACGCACGCCGTCATCCAGCGCGACGTGGTGTTTGCGAAGCTGGGCCTGGCGGTGGTGGATGAGCAGCACCGCTTCGGCGTGGCGCAGCGCCTGGCCTTGCGCGAGAAGTTGCAGGCCACGCACGGCGCCGCCGTGCTGGAGCCCCATCTCTTGATGATGAGCGCCACGCCCATCCCGCGCACCCTGGCGATGAGCTACTACGCCGACCTGGAGCTCAGCACGCTGGATGAACTGCCGCCCGGCCGCACACCCATCGTCACCAAGCTGTTCGAAGACGGCAAGCGCACCCAGGTCGTGCAGCGCATCCACCAGGAAGTGGATCAGGGCCGGCAGGTCTACTGGGTCTGCCCGCTGGTGGAAGAGAGTGAACACCTGGACCTGCAGAACGCCACCGCCACGCACGCCGAGCTGAGCGCGGCTTTGCCCGGCACCTTGGTGGGCCTGCTGCACGGCCGCATGGCGGCGGCGGAGAAGGCTGCGGTGATGCATCTGTTCACGACCGGCGATATGAAGCTGCTGGTGGCCACCACGGTCATCGAGGTGGGCGTGGACGTGCCCAATGCCAGCCTGATGGTCATCGAACACGCGGAACGTTTCGGCCTGGCCCAGCTGCACCAGCTGCGCGGACGTGTCGGCCGCGGCGCGGTGGCCAGCGTCTGCGTGCTGCTCTACACCGCACCGCTGTCGCCCACCGGCAAGGCACGGCTGAAGGCGATGGTGGAAACGACCGACGGCTTCGAGATCGCGCGCCGCGACCTGGACATCCGCGGCCCCGGTGAATTCATGGGCTCGCGGCAAAGCGGCGACGCGCTGCTGCGCTTCGCCGACCTGGCCGAGGACAACACCCTGCTGGAACACGCCCGCGCCGTGGCGCCGGTGCTGCTGGTTGAGCACCCCGCCGCTGCACAGAAGCACGTGGACCGCTGGCTGGGCAGCAAGACCGACTTCGTGCGCGCCTGACTTCGCCACAATGCACGTATGACCCTGACCGAGCTGAAATACATCGTCGCCGTGGCCCGCGAAAAGCACTTCGGCCGCGCCGCCGAGGCCTGCTTCGTCAGCCAGCCGACGCTGTCCGTGGCAGTGAAGAAGCTGGAAGAAGAGCTGGACGTGAAGATCTTTGAGCGTGGCGCCAGCGAGGTCAGCGTCACCCCGCTGGGCGACCAGATCGTGCGCCAGGCGCAACAGGTCATCGAGCAGGCGGCGTCCATCAAGGAAATCGCCAAGCTGGGCAAGGACCCCGTCTCCGGCCCGCTGCGGGTGGGCGTGATCTACACCATCGGCCCCTACCTGCTGCCCGACCTGGTGCGCCAGGTCATAGACCGCGTGCCGCAGATGCCGCTGGTGCTGCAGGAAAACTTCACCGCGCGCCTCTTGGACATGCTGCGCACGGGCGAGCTGGACTGCGCCATCCTGGCCGAGCCCTTCCCCGACACCGGCCTGGCCGTGGCGCCGCTGTACGACGAGCCCTTCCAGGCCGCCGTGCACGTGGACCATCCCTTCGCCAAGCGCAAGAGCCTGACCACCGACGAGCTGAAGAACGAGACCATGCTGCTCTTGGGCACGGGCCACTGCTTCCGCGACCATGTGCTGGAGGTTTGCCCGGAATACGCGCGCTTTTCCAGCGCCACCGAAGGCATTCGCAAGTCCTTCGAAGGCAGCAGCCTGGAGACCATCAAGTACATGGTGGCCAGCGGCATGGGCATCACCGTGGTGCCGCAGTTGAGCGTGCCGGCCGAAAAACAGCCCCATGTGCGCTATGTGAAATTCAGCGCCCCGGTGCCGACGCGGCGGGTGGTGCTGGCGTGGCGGCGCACCTTCCCGCGCTACGAGGCGATTGCCGCGCTGCGCAACGCCATTTACGCCTGCCCGCTGGCGGGCGTGACGCGCCTGACCAGCACTTAAAGGTCGTCGACTCTCTTCGGCCAACTGGCCTTGAGCAGCCGGCTCAAGGCTCGATCGGCCAGCAGCTTGCCGCCGGTCTGGCAACGCGCGCAGTAGTTGTGTTCGCTGTCGGCGTGCAGGATGCGCTGCACCGGCGTGCCGCACACCGGGCAGGGCTGGCCATAGCGGCCGTGCACAGCCATCTGCGGGTGGAACGCGGTGACCTTGTCGGGCCAGCCGCCGGCCTTGTCGGCTTCAGCCCGCAGGCGGTCGGTCCACTCGGTCATGACGGCGCGTGTGGCGGCCAGCAGGCGTTGCACGCTCTCGTCCGGCAAGGTCTTGGTCAGCGACACCGGTGACAGCCGCGCGCGGTGCAGGATCTCGTCGGAATACGCGTTGCCGATGCCGCTGAACAGGCGCGGGTCGGTCAGCGCGCGCTTGAGCGTGTGGTTCTCGCTCTTCAGGCGTGTGGCGAAGTCTTCCAGGGTGCTGGCCATGACGTCGATGCCGCCCGGGTCCAGCGCCTGCATGGCCGCCACGTTGACCACCACATGGATGGACGCACGCCGCGTGGTGCCGGCTTCGGTCAGCACCAGCTGGCCGTTGTCGAACTCGAAGACGGCCAAGGCCAACTTGCCCGGCGGCTTGGCGCCAGCGGCAAGCCAGCGCAGACGGCCGGCGATCATCAGGTGGATGACGATGACCGGCCCACCCTCCAGCGCCAGCACCACGCGTTTGCCCAGCCGCTGCACGCCCGCGACGGCGCGGCCCTCGGTGCTGGCGATGGGCGGCACCGCCGTGCGCAGCACGAATGCGTTGAGCATGCGTGCGCGCTGCAGCACGCGGCCCTGCACCAGGGTCTGCAGCTTCTCGATGTAGACGGTGATGTCGGGCAGTTCGGGCATGGGGTCGGGCGTTGGGTGGAAGCACGCGGCAAGGCCCGCCACGGGATAATCGCAGGTTTCCCCCGCCCTTCACCCATCCATGTCCGCCACGCCCGAGCGCATCCAGTCCGAAGTGCGCCGCCGCCGCACCTTTGCCATCATCAGCCACCCCGACGCGGGCAAGACCACGCTGACGGAGAAGCTGCTGCTGTTCAGCGGCGCCATCCAGATCGCCGGCAGCGTGAAGGCGCGCAAGGCCACACGCCACGCCACGTCCGACTGGATGGAGATCGAAAAGCAGCGGGGCATCTCGGTCGCGTCCAGCGTGATGCAGATGGAGTACCGCGACTGCGTCATCAACCTGCTGGACACGCCCGGCCACCAGGACTTCAGCGAAGACACCTACCGCGTGCTGACCGCCGTGGACGCGGCGCTGATGGTCATTGACGCGGCCAACGGCGTGGAGCCGCAGACGCGCCGCCTGCTGCAGGTCTGCCGCGCGCGCAACACGCCCATCCTCACCTTCGTCAACAAGATGGACCGCGAGGTGAAAGACCCGCTGGTGCTGATGGACGAGATCGAACGTGAACTGGGCATGGAAGTCGTGCCCTTCACCTGGCCCGTGGGCATGGGCAAGGCCTTCCACGGCGTGATGGACCTGCGCGAAAAACAGATGCGTGTCTTCAGCCCCGGCGAGGACAGAAAGGGCGCGGCTGACGAGATCCTGGCCGGCCTGGACAACCCGGCCTACGCAATCCGCTTCGGCATGCAGTACGACCAGGCCAAGGGCGAGATCGAACTGCTCACCGACGCCGCGCCGCCCTTCAGCATGGACGACTTCCGCGGTGGCCGACAGACGCCGATGTTCTTCGGCTCCGCAGTCAACAACTTCGGCGTGCAGGACGTGCTGGACGCGCTGGTGGACCTGGCCCCGCCGCCGGGCGCCAAGACGGCGTTGCAGCGCGAGGTCACACCCACCGAACCCAAGTTCAGCGGCGTGGTGTTCAAGATCCAGGCCAACATGGACCCCGCGCACCGCGACCGCATCGCCTTCCTGCGTGTGGCCAGCGGCCAGTTCGAACGTGGCATGCGGCTGAAGGTTTCCCGCTCGGGCAAAGAGATGCGACCCAACACCGTGGTCACCTTCATGAGCCAGCGCCGCGAGTTGCTGGACGAAGCCTTTGCCGGCGACATCATCGGCATCCCCAACCACGGCGTGCTGCAGCTGGGCGACACGCTGTCAGAAGGCGAACAGCTGCAGTTCACCGGCCTGCCCTTCTTCGCACCGGAAATGTTCCGCAGCGTGGAAGTGGCCGACCCGCTGAAGACCAAGCAGTTGCGTGCGGGCCTCACGCAGCTGGGTGAAGAAGGCGCCATCCAGGTCTTCCGGCCCGTGTCAGGCGGCATGCTGCTGCTGGGTGCCGTGGGGCAGTTGCAGTTTGAAGTGGTGGCACACCGTCTGGAACACGAATACAGCTGCAAGGCCCGCTTCATGCCGGCGCGCTACAACGTGGCGCGCTGGGTCACCTGCCCGGACGAAAACGGCGGTGAACGCGAACTGCAGCGCTTCATAGACGGCAACAGCCACCGCGTGGCGCTGGACGCCGTCAACGCGCCCACCGTGCTGCTGGAATTTGCCGGCGAGCTGCGCGCCATGCAGGAGAACTGGCCCAAGATCAAGTTCCACGCGCTGCGGGAACACGCGGGGCTGGTGTTCCAGAAACAGCTGGAAGGTTGAGCCGCGGCGGCAGTGTCGTCAAACCGCAGGCGACGGCGGCAGCTTGGCGAGCAGTTGCTTCAACGAACCCTGGAGCGCCGGCACGTCGCCCGTGACGATGGACCAGATGGCCGAGTCGTCCGTGGCCGGGTAGGCGTGCATCAGGCGGTTGCGCAAGCCGACGATCTTGCGCCAGGGAATGTCCGCCGCCTGCGAGCGGATGGCGTCCGGAACACGCGTGGCCGCCTCGCCGATCAAGCTGAGCTTGCGCAGTGACGCGTCCACCCGCATTGCATCGGCCTGCCAGGCCGCCAGGGTGAGGCCCCGCGTGTAGCCCACGACATCCTGGGAGAACTCCAGCATGTCCTCCAGATACATCCGGTAGTCGCGCTCAAACGGCAATGGCGTCTCGTTCGACATAGGGTCGCAACCGCTCGCGCAGCGCCGTTTCGCTGACCACGTCCACCGCACGCCCCAGCAAGTCTTCCAGGTAGAACTGGACGCCGAAGTACTGGTCACTGGTCGGTGGCCCGTCGAAGCGCACCAGCACGTCGACGTCGCTGTCTTCGCGCGCTGTGTCCCGCGCAAAGCTACCGAACAGCCGCAGCGACGTGACGCCGAAGCGCTCCGCCAGCACGGGTTTGTGCTTGGCCAGCAGCGTCAGCACTTGGTCGCGGTTCATGCACGCATCATGCCGCAAGGCCGTGACGTCCGGGGCCGGTTATGCGGGCTCGCTGTCGGGCGCCACACCCAGGTCCAGCGCCTGCTGGGCAGGCGCCGTGGCCGGCTGGTGGCCTTCAGGGAAAAACACGCCTTGTTCGCGCAGGCTGGACTCGCTGATCAAGGCACCGCTGCAGATGCGTTCCAGCAAGTCGGCCGCCTGCGGCTCCAGGTCCACCAGCAGGCCCAGCACGTTCAACACGTTGAGCAGTTCGGTGGTGTATTCGGCCAGCCAGTGGTCGGGCTGGATGTCGCCCAGCGGTGAAGGTTGGCGGCGGTCGCCGATCTGGGGCCGCTCGCGATCACGCTTGCGTGAATTGAACCATTGCACCAGGACCTGCTTGCCACCGACTTCGTAGTTCCACACCGCAGCCGGCACGGGTTCGATGAAGCCGCTGCCCACCAGCAGGCGCGCCCTGGGCGCGTCGTGGTGAATGCTGTTGGGCATGCCTTCGCCGTCGGACGGTATGGCGCCACCTGCGGGCACCTTGGGCTGGCGCCCCGCGGGCAAGCGGGGCGCACCCGCCGGGCGGCCCTGGGTCGCGTCGACGCAGCGTTCGCCGAAGGTCTGCAGCCAGACAATCTGCCGGCCCAGGCGCACCGCTTCGTCAAAGAGTCCGGGACTGGCCGTGACTGGCACACGCAGTCCCGGCACAGCCAGGTCCTTGTCAAAGCGGCGCACGAAGTCGGCATGGCCGGCCACACCGGCGAGGTAGGCCATGAACTCGTCGGCCGCGACGGCGCGGCCCAAGTGTTTGCCCAGCAAATCCAGGAATGGTCGGCGAAGGTTGGGGCGTGTAGCTGCGGCGTCGAGCCACAGTGGCATCACTTTTCCGCTGCGCCCGCCGAAGTGATGCTTGTCAGGAGGTTCACTGCAGAAAGCCAGGCCTGGCCCCCGGCCGGGATGCCGATCTTCCTGCGCCGTGACATAGATCTGCTCTTTCGAAAGGCTCTCCCACAAGAGTCCGTTTGGCTGCGTGATCACTCGCACATCCGGAACGATCCATTGGCGATCAAGCGACCGCACAGCGAAACGAATGGGCGGCACGCTGGGTTTGGTTTCCTGGGCCAGCGGTGTCAAGCTGCCTGGGTAGCCCGGCAAGGGACTGCGCAGCACCGAGTCAATGTGCCGGTCCGCGGGCACGCCGGCGCGCAAGGTCGGATGGAAGAGCAACTGCTTGCGGTCGGCAGGCGCATCCACCAAAGCCTGCCAGCGCCGCCGCAGCGACTCCGCGTCCGGTGCAATCACCCACACGCGCATGGGCTGCACACCCGAGCCGCCGTACTCAAACAAGTCCTGCAGCTGCGGAAACTCCGCCCACGCGCCCACCGACGCCGGCATGAACGGGTCGCGCGAGCCGGCACCGCAGTCCTGCCACCCGGTGTTGTCCAGCGACAGGCCAGCCAGCGCCTCGAACTTCGCCGAGCGATGGCCCTTTGGCAAGGCCCGCCAGCGCACATGGGCCAAGCCACCCGGCGGCGCGTTAGGCCAGCGCGCCGCCACCACGATGCACACCGGCTGCTGCACCGCCTGAAACAGGCGTGTGGCCACTTCCGGCTGGTGGCCTTCTGGCGAACAGTCGATGACCCAGATCTCGTGGCAGCGCTCGCGCAATTGCTGCCGCATCCGTTCGAAGCCCGGCCCGCTGAGAAACCCCGCCACAGTGATGTAGGCCACGATGCCGCTGCCACCGTCCGACGTCTGCCCGGGCAAGTCTTCAAAAACCTTGCGGCTGGCCCAGCGCCAGAAGTAGACATACAGGTTGCGCAAGTGCTTGGCGTGCACGCCCAGGCCCCAGGCCTTGGGCCGCTGCCAGTCGTCCAGCGGCGCGTACTCGCCCTTGTTGCGCTCCGCGCCTTCGATCCAGCCCCCCAGCCCCTTGGCCTTGTCCTTGTAGGGCGGGTTGCCGATGACCACCGTGATGGGCTGTTCGCGCTTCACGCGGTTGGCCGCCTTGCGCTGCTGGCCAATGGCGGCGGTGAAGCCTGGGAAGCTGCCGCCGTCGTCGTTGGGGTTGCCCAAGGTGTCAGTCACGTACATGCGCGGCGCCACCTTGGGTAGTTCACCGGTCAGCGCCAGCACCTCGGCCAGCAGGCGCAGTTGCGCCACTGCGAACGGCCCCAATTGAAGTTCGAAAGCGACGATTCGTTTGAGCGCCGACTCCACCGCCGCCGGGACCGCGCCTTCGCCTTCGTCTTCGCGGGTGCGCGCCGCCAGGTGGCGCAGCACGCCCAGCACAAACGTACCGGTGCCGGTGGCGGGGTCGGCCACGGTCACGCTGTCGGCCGCCAAGCCACGCGGCAGGCCAAAGCCGGGGCGCTTCAGGGCCTGGTCCACCAGCGACACCATGGCACCCACCACTTCAGGTGGCGTGTAGTACGACCCCGTCTGCTTGCGCAGCGTGTTGTCGTAGATCTCCAGGAAGTCTTCGTAGAAGTACAGCCAGGCGTCGGCACTGCCTTTGCTGACCGTGGGCCAGTCCACGGCGTCCAACACACGTTCCAGGGTGCTCAGTGCCGTGTTGAGTGCGCGCCGTGTGTCCTTGTTGTCGGTCAGCAGTTGCAGCGCGGCACCAATGAGTGACGCCGAGTCCTTCAGGCCATCAGCCACCCGGTGCAGGTCGGTGCCTATCGTGATGCCGCGTGCCCGCGCCATCAGCAGGCCGAAGGTCACGGCCTGGGCGTAGCCGTCGGCAAACTGTTCGTCGCTGGCCTGCGGGAAGAGCAGCCCGCGCCAGTCGTGGGCCAGTGTGGTGAGTGCGTCGGTCTTGCGTTCCAGCGCTTCCACCACTTCGTCCCGCAGCAGCCGGCACAGTCGGGCGGTAACTTCGGCCAGCTCCTTGGCCGAACGGGGCGGGATGGGCTGCCAGTTCAGGAAGAAGTCCAACAGAGCCAGCAAGCCCGGGCCAGCCTTGAGCGTCGCACCCGAGGTCTCGACGTCGCCTTCCATTCGCACCACGGCCGTGGCCAGTTCGCCGCTGCGCCACAGGCTGAACTCGTTGCCGTCGGTGTAGACGAGGTTGGGCAGGGATTGCAGGCGCTGCCACTGTGCCCTGTCGTGACCGCCCTTGAAACGGCGCGGGTCACCGCCTTTGCCCGGCGCCTTGAGCTCGATGAAACCCACCAGCACACCGCCCACCGTCACGGCGCAGTCGGGTCGGGTTTTGAGGTCAGAGATCGACGACTCGCCGACGGTGACCACGGCGCCTGGCTAGAAGCCACACAAGAGCGCCAACTGCTGCAAGAGGTTCTCGAACGGGCCGCGCAGTTGATCTTCGGGTTCACCACTTGCAGCGGCACTGGAAAGGCGGGCACTGGTCGCCTTTCCAAACGCGGACACGGCCACCGCAACTGCATCGTCACTCATAGGCTCCTCTTCGCCAACGCGCAGAGCATAACGATCCAGTGACGGCGGAGTGCAGCCTGCCATGGTCATCAACGAGCACCCTTGCGGGCTCCGCAGTGCCACTGCACTCTGGGAACACGCGGGGCCTTGACATTCCAGAAGCAGGTGGAAGGCTAGCGCCTCAGGGAATCAGGAAACCCCCGTCCACCGGGAAGGTGTGCCCGGTGGTGAAGGACGCGCCCTTTGAGCACAGCCACACCACGGCCTGCGCCACCTCTTCCGGCGCACCCAGGCGGCCCATGGGGTGCAAGCCGACGACGCGGGCGGCCATCTTCGGGTCGCCCATCGCCAGGCCGGCCCGTTCAGCCAGCGGTGTGTGGATGACCGCTGGCGCCACTGCATTGATGCGCACACCCTGGTCGGCGTATTCGATGGCCGCCGCCTTGGTCAGGCCGACCACGCCGTGTTTGCTGGCGTAGTAGGCCGCACCCAGCCGGCCACCCACCAAGCCGGCCACCGAGGCCATGTTCACGATCGCACCCTTGCTGGCCAGGATGTGCGGCAGCTCGTACTTCATGCTCAGGAACACACCCTTGAGGTTGATGTCCATGACCTGGTCCCAGGACGCCTCGGCCAGCTTGGCCACCGGCACGAACGGGTCACCTTCGATGCCGGCGTTGTTAAAGGCGAAGTGCAGCGCGCCGTAGTGGGCCACGGTCCGGGTCACCAGCGCGTCGACCTCGGCCGCCTGCGACACGTCGGTCCTGACGAAGATCGCCTCACCACCAGCGGCCTGGATCAGCCGCACGGTCTCTTCCGACTCCTGCACACGGCGGCTGGCCACCGCCACACGGGCACCTTCGGCGGCAAACAGCAGCGCCGCAGCACGGCCTATGCCCGAACTGCCGCCGGTGATGAGGGCGACTTCGCCTCGGAAGAGATTGCTCATGGTGCGCAGCTCCAGTGCGTGTCGGTGCCAAGGCCGTGCGGCCAGCCCCAGCATGAGGCATTGCGGCCCTCCCTTGAGCAGGACTTTCGCGAGATCCGCGATCGCGC
>JANOAM010000072.1:0-3222 GCA_031411215.1 Betaproteobacteria bacterium | reverse complement strand
ATGCATCAAGCCATGAGCAGCCTCAAGCTGGCCGACCTGTGCATCCACGAGGGCGGCTTCGCACAGGCCGAACGCCTGGCCCGGGATGCGGCTGCCGGCTTTGGCGCGGCCGGCGCCCGGCGCTACTGCGCCGACGCGTTGAACATGCGCGCCGATGCGCTCTGGCGCCAGGGCCTGAAGCGCGAGGCCATGGCGCAGTGGTTTGAACTGGTCGGCGAATGGCGCGCTCTGGACGAAGAGGTCATTGCGCTGACGGTGCAGTTGCGCTGGGCCCAGGCGGCCTGTGAGGTAGGTACTGCGGCGCAGGCCGCCGAAGCCTTGTCGACGGTGCGCGCGGCCCTGCCACAGGTGCAGCGGGTTCACGCATTGGCCGTCGCCGAGTTCGGCCTGTCGGCCCGCCTGGCGGCCTGGAAGGTGCTGCGCCAGGCTGGTGACCCGCAGGCGGCGCAGCAACTGGCGCTGGCCGTGCAGGAACGCGATGACGCGGTCGGGCGCATCGCCGACAGCGCGGTGCGTCAGCGCGTGCTGAGCCTGACGCCGAAGTACCGCGACCTGGACGACGCGCTGGCGCAACGCGCACTTGCTTGAGGCCGTTGAGGGCGACGCCGAAGGCTTCCCGGATGTTCAGCGCGGGGTCAGGCGTTCGTCGAAGACGATCACGCCCCGCGTGCTCGGGCGTGGGGCGGTGTCCGATGGAGCGTGCGAATGGCTGCTTCGCGGCGCTCTATCCATTGCAGTGAATGTCCTTGAGGCTCGGGAAGATGAGTTCCCAAGCCGTGAACAGCTGTCGCCGGGCCGGTCCCAGCAGTGCGACCCAAGGTCGACGCCAGCTGCGTCAGCTATGCCCGGCTCCCGGTCTTTGGCGCCGGTATGCGTGGCTGAATGACTGCAATGGAAACCGGGACCGTGAGCTCGGCGTCCGCCTTCGACTGGCGGCAACCGCTGCGAAGTGGCCCGTCATGATCTGAAAGACAGTTCAGGACTGGGAGCGGCCATTCGCATCGGCCACCGCGAGTGGCTGCATGCGGCACAAGCGGTCATGCTCGCCGTCGAGCCGACGGTGCGGAATCGACCCGGCGCCTGCGCCTGGGCCGACCGGCCGCGGCGCCACTCTCTATCGCGCTATGGTGTCCCCATCGCCTCCCTCCAGCGCATCGCATCGTGAATCCGATGCCGGGCGCTCGGATGGTGGAAGAAGACCACCTCCTCCAGGCGCCCCGGATCCGGTTTGCGGTAGTCCGAAAGTTTCAGCATCACCTCGGCAAAGCCATGTGGATCGCGGGCCAGATTCAGGCCGAAGCGGTCGGCCTCGATCTCCTGGATACGGATGATGCTGTGAAACACCGGTGTGGCCGCCAGCATGAAGACTGAGAACACTGCGGCCAGCAGTGGCAAGCTGGCCACATCGGCCACGGCCTGCGTGCCCCAGTGGTGCCCATAGCGCGCAAACAGCTGGCGCATCCCCGATTGGCAGAACAGCAACCCGAACAGGATCAGCAGCCCGAACTGCATCAGCATCTTCGGCGCGTGGTTGAGCACGTAGTGGCCCAGCTCATGGGCCATCACGGCACGGATCTCGGGCAGAGAAGTGCGATTGAGCAGGTTGTCGTTGAGTCGCACCGCAGCCGTGCCGCCCAGGCCGCTCACATTCGCGCTGACGCGTTCGGTTTGGCGTGAGGCGTCGAAGACGTAGACCTCATCTGCCGGCACGCCATTGGACTGCGCCATGGCCAACACGGCGTCGCGCACCGGACCGTGCTCCAGCGGCTTGTAGGTGTTGAACAGCGGATCGATCAGGATCGGGCTGACGAGCAGCATCAACGCCAGCAATGCGGAGCAGGCGGCTGCTCCCCAGAGCCACCAGCGCTCGCCGGCTCGGCGGAACACGGCATACAGCAGCGCCACCGCCACCGCCGTGCCGATAACCTCGACGCCCAGGGTCAGGGTCCACTCGCCCCACCAGTCAACGGCGGTCTGTGTGGACATGCCATAGCTGTGCTCACGCCAGTACCGCCGGTAGAAGTTCAGTGGCAGCAGCAGCAGCCCGGTTGCCAGGCCGTAGACGGCTCCGTACAGGCCGTCGCGCAACAGGGCACGGCGACCGACGCGCTGCGCCCAATCGCGCACGCGGGCCGAACGGCCGCCATGCAGCATCAGCGCGGCGATGGCGAGACCGAGCAGGAACTCCCAAAGCTGCAGCCAGTAGCCACCCTCGTCGTAGTCGTTGGATCGCATCACCGCTTCCCTGGGTAGGCGGTCGAGATAGGCCTGCGTGGCCAGCTTGGCATCGCGCGGCAGCGCCGCCCGCCAGGCATCGTCGACCGGCGCGATGTGCAGCGGCGCGCGCACGCCCTCTTCGCCGGCGTGCGTGTGCGGCTGAGCAAGCTCCGCCGCGCACACGGGCGCGCCAAGCTGCAGACAGCACAGCAGCAGCAACAGGCCGATGCGGCGCGTCAGCGCAGGCCAGAGAGTTGGAGCGTTCATAGGTGTGCTTGGACAGCAAAGCGAGCAGTCTCCTGAGCAGACCCGGCGGCGACCCGTCGCATGCGACGAAATGGCAGGCGCCCGGGATCAGCTGCCTAAACAAAGGATCCGCAGGCCTGGCGCTCGTGTCCCTTCCGCTCCAGACGCCGCTGGCGGGTCCCGTCGCCCATGCCGTAGGACCGGCCGTTCGGGACCTTCGCGCCGAATGACTCTTCCGCTGCACTGCGGCCGCAAAGGTCGAAGCTACCAAGGACAGCAATGGGTCGGCAGCGGTCCTTCGATTTCCGCGCCAATGCTTCAGCGCGAGGCCTCCGCTTCTGGCCCCTACTCCTTCACGGACCCCGTCAAGCCCGACACGTAGTACTCGACAAAGAACGAGTACACAAACGCCACCGGCAGCGACCCGAGCAGCGCGCCCGCCATCAGCGGACCCCAGTGGTAGACGTCGCCTTCCACCAGTTCCGTCACCACGCCCACCGGCACCGTCTTGTTCTCGGAACTGCTGATGAAGGTCAGCGCGTAGATGAACTCGTTCCAGCTCAGCGTGAAAGCAAAGATGCCGGCCGAGATGAGCCCGGGCACGGCCAGCGGCAGCACGATCTTGGTCAGGATCTGCCAGCGTGTGGCGCCGTCGATCAGCGCGCACTCTTCCAGTTCAAACGGGATGCTGCGGAAGTAGCCCATCAGCAGCCAGGTGCTGAAGGGAATCAGGAAGGTGGGGTAGGTGAGGATCAGTGC
>JANOAM010000071.1:0-3709 GCA_031411215.1 Betaproteobacteria bacterium | reverse complement strand
TGTCGGTGATGAAGGACGGCGAATTCCACCGCGCGCCGCCGGTGCGGACCGCCCGCGCTACGCGCTGGGCGGCCTGAGGAGCACACCATGGCCCAAACCCACTTCACCAATGTCCGCATCCACGACGGCAGCGGCACGCAGCCCTACAGCGGCAGTGTGCTGGTGGAGGGCAACCGCATCCGCCAGGTGGGCCGCAGCACGGCGCCCATCACGCCCGGCGGCGCCACGGTCATCGACGGCGCCGGCGCCACCCTCATGCCTGGCATGGTGGAGGCGCACACGCACTTCAGCTGGAACGACGCGGCCACGCTGGCCGGCATCCAGACCATGCCGCTGGAAGAACACGTGCTGTGGTGTGCCAAGGTCGCCAAGCGCTACCTCGAAGCCGGCTTCACATCCTGCCTGGGCGCGGCGTGTGCCAAGCCGCGGCTGGACGTCGTCATCCGCAACGCCATCAACAGCGGCCAGATCCCCGGCCCGCGTTACCTGGCCGCCAGCCAAGAGATCACCGTGCCCGGCGGCCTGGGCGACGAGACGCTGCCGCACCTGCCCTTCCCCGAGTTCAGTTTCGGCGTCAACGTCAATGGCGCCGAGGACATGCGCAAGGTGGTGCGCATGTTCCTGAAGTACGGCGTGGACAGCATCAAGCTGAACCTGTCGGGCGACAACTTCGTGCCGGGCGCCGATTCGCACACCACCTGGATGACCGACGCCGAGGTGGCCGCGGCCGCCGAAGAAGTGAAGATGCGCGGCAAACGCATCATCGTGCACGCGCGCAGCAAGGCCAGCGTGCAGCAGGCGCTGCGCCACGGCATCGACTTGATCTACCACGCCAGCTTCACCGACACCGAGACGCTGGACATGATGGAGGCGAAGAAGGACCGCATCTTCGTCGCCCCCGGCATCGCCATCCTTTACGCGTTGCTCAACGAGAGCGAGCCCTTCGGCATCACGCACGAAACGGCGGTGGGTTGGGGCTACCAGGAAGAGTGGGACGCCGCACTCGAATCGCTGAGCAAGATGCACAAGCGCGGCATCCGCGTGCTGCCGGGCGGCGACTACGGCTTCGCCTTCACGCCGCACTGCCAGAACGCACGCGACCTGGAGTTCTTCGTCAAGTACCTGGGCATGACGCCGACGGAGGCCATCCGCTCCACCACCGTGTACGGCGGGCAGATCATGCAGCGCGGGCACGAACTGGGCGCGGTGAAGGAAGGCTTCCTGGCCGACCTGCTGCTGGTGGACGGCGACCCGCTGGCCAACTTGGCCATCCTGCGCGAACCCCGGCGCATCCTGGCCGTGATGAAGGACGGCGTGTTCGCCAAGGCGCCGGCCTTCGCGTCGCAGCGCGCCTGGGGGCAAGCCGCATGACGGCAGGTGCAGCATGACGGAGCGCGCAGCATGACCCGCGGCCAGCGCTGGGCCACCGCCTGGGTGGTCGGCTTGCCCATCGCCGTGTTCTCGGTCTGGGCGCTGGTGGACAACCCGCGCCTGTACCTGGTGACGATGCTCAACAGCCTGACGCTGGCGTCGCTGTACTTCATCGTCGCCAGCGGCTTCACGCTGGTGTTCGGGCTGATGCGCAACGTCAACCTGGCGCACGGCTCGCTGTACCTGCTGGGCGGTTACGTGGGCTACGTGGTGGCGCGCGACACCGGCTGGTGGATCGTCGCGCTGGCGGCGGGCTTTGCCGCGGCCGCAGTGGCGGGCCTGCTGATCCAGGTGTTGATCCTGCGCCGCATGCAGGGGCAGGACCTGCGGCAGACCATGGTGACCATCGGCCTGTCGATCGTCATCGCCGACGTGCTGCTGTGGACCTTCACCGGTCAGGTGCACCAGATGGAAGCGCCGGCGTTGCTGCAGGGGCCCATCCGCGGCATCCCGGTGATCAGGGCCTACTCGGCCTACCGGCTGAGCCTGCTGGGCTTTGGCATCGCGATCGGCCTCTTCCTGTGGTGGCTGCTGAACCGCACCCGCGTGGGCACGATGATCCGCGCTGGCGTGGACGACCGTGCCATGCTGGCCGCATCGGGCGTCAACGTGAACCTGGTGTTCGCCATGACTTTCATGCTGGGCGCGGGCCTGGCGGGCTTGGGTGGCGTCATCGGCGCGGTCGAATTGAGCATGGTGCCGGGCGAGGACACGCGGCTGCTGCTGGCCAGCCTGATCGTCGTCATCGTCGGTGGCATGGGCAGCGTGGCGGGGGCGGCCATCGGTGCGGCCATCCTCGGCCTGGCCGAGACCTATGGCCTGGCCTACGCGCCCACCTACAGTGTGGTGTTCACCTTCGTGATCCTGATCGTGGTGCTGGCCTTCCGGCCGCGCGGCATCCTGGGGCGGCCGGCATGACCGCAGCGAAATGGCGGCGGGCCATGAACACGGGGCTGGCGGCACCGCGCCCAGCCCCCGGGCCCGCCAGCGCAGGCAGCGCCGGCACGCGGCCGGTGCTGGCGGTGGACGCCCACGCCGGCAGCGGTGGCCCGCGCCGGCTGCTGTCGGGTTGGCGCACGCTGGGTGCGCGCCATGCCGTCGTGCTGCTGGCGGTACTGCTGCTGCCTTTCGTGGTCTCCCCTTTCATCACCTACCAGGTGGCTTCGCAGGCGCTGATCTTCGGGTTGATCGCGCTGTCGCTCAGCTTCCTGGCCGGCTACGGCGGCATGGTGTCGCTGGCGCAGATGTCGGTGGCCGGCATGGCCGGTTATGCCGTGGCGGTGCTGGGCGTCAGCGGCACGGCCACCAGCCTGGGCTGGGCCTGGTGGGTGGTGGTGCCCTTTGCGCTGCTCATCGCGGTGGCGTGCAGCACGCTGATCGGCTGGTTGTCGGTGCGCACCGACGGCATCTACACCATCATGATCACGCTGGCCATCGGCGTGGCCTTCTACTACCTGGTGCTGCAGAACTACACCGTGTTCAACGGCTTCCAGGGCTTCCAGAAGGTCTACCCACCCGTGGTGCTGGGCCTGAACTGGCGCGACCCCCTGCCCTTCTATTTTTTGTGCCTGTTCTGGGCGCTGGCGGGCTACGTGTTCGTCAAGTGGCTGGTGCGCACGCCCTTCGGCATGGCGCTGCAGGGCACACGCGACAACGCGCGGCGCATGGCCTCGCTGGGCTTCAATGTCACCGCGCACCGCGTGGCGGCCTATGCCGTGTCGGGGCTGCTGGCGGGCGTGGGTGGCGTCCTGCTGGTTTGGTACAACGGACTCATCACCCCGGGGTCGGTGGGCACGGGCTGGCTGATCAACGTGCTGGTGATTGCCGTGCTCGGCGGCATGAAGCACCCCATCGGCGCCTTCCTGGGCGCCATCGTCTTCATCCTGTTGCAGACCTTCGCCATCGACGTCATCGACCGCGAACGCTTCAACCTGGTCATCGGTGGCGTGTTCCTCGCCATCGTCCTGTTTTCCCCCGACGGCCTGCTCGGACTGTGGGCGAAGTTGCGCTCGCGCTTCGGTCCGAACCAGGTACTCACTTCAACCCCCCAGAGGAGACAAGCGTGAACACGACCAAGAGAACCTGGATCCGCACGATGTGCGCCGCTGCTGCCGTGGCGGCTGTCTGCGGCACCGCCTTTGCACAAGGCGCGCCGGTGAAGATCGGCCTGCTGGCCACGCTGGAAGGCCCGTTTGCTGCCGGCGGTGCCGACGGCATGCGCGGGGCTGAGTTGGCCGTCAAGCAGCGCGGCGGCATGGTCGCCGGCCGCAAGATCGAG
>JANOAM010000070.1:0-5822 GCA_031411215.1 Betaproteobacteria bacterium | reverse complement strand
ACCACCACGCTGGTGGAAGTGGAAAACACGCACAACCGCGCCGGCGGCGTGGTGGTGCCGCAGGCCGAGGTGCTGGGCATTTGCGCGCTGGCGCGCGAGTTGGGCCTGGCGACCTTCCTGGACGGCGCGCGGCTGTGGAATGCCAGCGCCGCCAGTGGATTGCCGGTGGCCGAATTGGCGGCGCCGTTTGACTTGGTGGCGGTGGCCTTCAGCAAGGGGCTGGGCGCGCCCGGTGGGTCGCTGCTGGCCGGGTCCAAGGCCTTGATTGCAGCAGCCACGCGCCACCGCCAGCGCCTGGGCGGGGCGATGCGGCAGAACGGCATCTTCACCGCGGCGGCGCTGCATGCGCTGGACGTCCATCTGGCACGCCTGCCCGAGGACCACGCCAACGCGCGTGCCTTCGCCGAAACGCTGGTGGCCCGCGCACCGGTGCAACTGGACCTGGCCACGGTGCAGACCAACATCGTGGTCTTCCACCTGCCGGTGGCGCTGGCGATGGACGCGCCGACGCTCAGTGCGCTGGCGCGTGCACGTGGCGTGCTGGTCAACGCCTTCGGCCCCCGCACCGTGCGCGCCGTGACGCACTTGGACGTGAGCCGCGTGCAATGCGAGCGCGCCGCCGCGGTGCTGGCGGATATGCTGAACGCCTGACGCGGGCTGGGGCCGGGTCGACGGCTCAGGCTCGCCTGCAAGCGACGTCGTTTCAGCTCTTGGGCGCTTCCAGCAGCTTGGCCACCAGAGCGGTGGCCTGCTCGTCGCTCAAGGTCCGCACCACCGACACCAGCAACCGTGCTTGGCTCCATTCGCGTGTGACGCGGCGCACCAGCTCGATCGCTGCACCGAAGAAGGCACCGAGCGCCGCGATCACCGCCGCCAGGTCCTTGTTCTCCAGGGGCGCGTGCCAGGCCACGAAGCTGGCCGCAGCCGCCAGCGCCAGCACCAGCAGCGCCAGCACGAACAGGTGCAGGCGCACGTTGACGCGGTAGTGGCTTTGCAGGTCTTTCAACAAGGCCGCGCGGCCGGGCCTGGCGCCGGCCAGGCCGGTGGGCTGGTAGTGGCGCTGCAGCATGGCTTCAAGCTTCATAGGCTCCTCGAAAGTTCGGCGGCGGCGTGCAGGCGCGCCAGGCGGTAGTCGATACCGGTGCGCAGGCACAGGCCCAGCAACTGGCGCACGATGACGTAGGCTGGCAGTGGGTCCAGCAGCTCGGTGTTGAAGATGGTGGAAACCGCGTCACCGCGCTGCCGCTTGATGTGCCCGGCCAGCTGGGCAGACGTGCAGTTGCACAGGTCCAGCGTGCCGCAGAAGCCCGCTGCCAGGGCCTGTTCGATGGCCGCAGGTGCGTGCACGCCGTCGGCGAGTTCCAGGCCGTCGCTGTCAGGCGCCGCGTCTGCGCTGGCGGCGCACCAGTGCGCAAACAGCACCACCACGTCGGCCTGTTGTGTGGCCTGCTGCAGGTCAGCCAGGGCCACGTTTTCGATGAGCGGGACACGCCAATCGCGCAGGCTCGCCGTCAGGGCCGTGGCAGCGTCGACGATGGCGCTGTAGCGCCGCGCCCAGATGTCTTCTGCGCAACTACCGGCCAAGGTGAGGCGCAGGTAGTCCGGCAGCGGTCGCCGGGTGGCCGCGGCGAAGAAGGACTCGCGGTTGAGCGGCAGCGCGCTGAGCACGGCAAACCGCGTCACTGCCATCTTGCGCCCTGGTCCATGCGCACCACGCGGATGTCACCCGCATTGACGCGGACGAAGAACTCCAGCTCCTGCGGGCGCAGCCGGCTGCTCAGTTCGCTGCGGATGCTGGCCATCACCGCCCACAAATCGGCTTCGGCGCGACCGGCGTTGCTTAGCGCATCCTTCACCGCACTGACCTGGGCGCTGCCGCGGCCCGTTGGGTAGCTGCCGATCACACCGAGATCGATCTGCGCGCCACCGCGCTGCGAAAAGCGAGCGACGGTGACCACAGGCTCAGCGCCCTCGCGGGACTTCTGCCCGGCCAGCTTCAGCCACGCGATGGCGTCAGGCCCGGGGTCAAAGACCTGCGCGTCGCGCAGGCCCCAGCGGATCTTGAGGAACTTGGCGGGCGCCGCGCGCGCGCCGATCAAGGTGAATTGGTGCGTGGTGCCGGTGGTGTCTTTGAAGGTGACCACGGTGTGCTCCGCGCCGGCGGCGGGGCCCTTGCCGAAGAATGCGCGCGCACCTTCGATGGCACGCTGGATCGGACTGGCGCGAGCCGCCTGGGCGTCCATGACGCGCACCGAATCTGTGATCAACGCGGCGCCGACCGTCTCCATGCCTTCGTACATCACGACCTCGCGGCGGCGTGCGCCGTGGATCAATTGCGGCAGCTCGGTCATGTCGCCGGCCGTGCGCACGGCGGTCGGTGGCCCTTTGTCCAGCACGTAGAGGTGGTTGTCGCTGTCGCGCAGCACGCAGGTGCCGCACTCCTGGTTGGCAAAGTGCTTCACCACGTCGGCGTCGCTCATGCGCGGCGGTGCGTTGTGCTGCAGGGTGGCGCGCAGCGGCGGCTCGCTGCCCAGGCCTTCGAGCTCCAACGCGGCGCGTGTGGTCTGCAGCGGCCGGTCAGCGGCTTGCGGCGTGCCGTCGACACCGCGGCGCACCAGGTCGGCGCTGGAGCGCAACTGCTCGGGTGACATGACCAGGCTCAGTTCGTTGCCGACGCGCCTGAAACTGGGCCGCGTGCCCGGCTCGCCGATGACCACGCGGGTGGGTCCAGCGCCAATGTTGTGGCCGCCCACGGAGTAGACGTCGCGGCTGTCGCGCGAGAGCACGACGCTGGGCGTGCGTATGGACCCGTTGGCCGGAACGCGCGCGGCGCTGTCCAGCACCGCACGCAGCACGGTGGCCTCTTCCCAGGTGTCGCCGGCACGACCGGCCACCTTGCGCGCAATGCGCTGGGCGGTCTGCTGCCGTTCGTATTCCTTGTCCAGCGCGTCTTCCTGCGCGCGCAGCGCATCGGCCTGGCGGCTGCGCTGCGCGACCAGGTCCTTGAACGACTGTTCGCCTTGTTCGTAGGCCTGCGCCGAGGGGGGCAGCGGCCGGCCCACCGGCCACTGGTAGTTGCAGCGCTCACCGTTGCCCAGCCGGGTCTTGGTGCCTTTGAGATCGTGGCACATGCGGTCGAACGCGGCGTCGCTCTGGCGCGCCATTTCGGCCAGGCTTTGCTGCAGCGTCCGGTAGGCGGCGAAGCCACGCTGCAGCTCTTCTTCCTTCTGCGAGAGGCGTCGCGAACGCGGGTTGGCCAGCAACTCCGCAATCTGGCGCGTGCTCAGGCCCATGCGGCGGCGCAGGGTGTTGATGTCGGCGCTGACCGTGGGCTCCAGCTGGCTGGCCAGGCCGGGTGTGCTGAGCCAGCGCTCGGCCTGCTGGCGCAGGGCGTCGTTGACGGTGTCGGTGCGGTGGCGGCGGCCATCGCCGTCGGCCGCGGCAGCGGGTGAGCCCAGCGTGCTCAGTGCATGGAAGACCAGCACATGCTGCGCCACGCGCGCCAGCAGCGGGTCGCCCTGCGCTGCAAAGACCTCACGTGCACGGTCGGCAGCGTCGCGGGCCAGCGCCACGGTGCGCGTGTCGCCGCGTTGGTCGGTGATGTCGTTGCCGGGCAGGTAGGTGATGGGCAGCACCGAACCGCGGTCGGGCGTGACGATGCCGCCGCTGGGCATGTCGACCCAGGCCGTGAAGCCGGTGGTGTTCCAGTTGAAGGTCAAGGACGTGGTGCGCAGCTGCTGGGTGAAATAGTCCGAAGCGGCCAGCGCGCCGAAAGGAAAGGCCTGCGGCTTGGCATAGTCGAAGCTGTAGTAGTCCACGTCGCCGTGTTGGGACCAGGACTTGAGCACCTGGTCGGCCAGGTTCAGCAGCGTGCCGAGCTCGGTGTCTTCGAGGTTTTCTGAAAGGTAGATAGGCGCCCAGTCCCAGCCCATGGCCGGGCCGGAATCGATCTTGCCGGCGAAGATGCGCCCGCGCTCGTAGCTCTGCCCCAGCTCGCGGCCGCGTGACTGGCGCAGCATGGCCAGCGTCTCCAGACGCAGGGGTGGCAGCAGCGTCAGTGGCAAGCGGCGGGTGCGGCCCAGCAGCACCAGGGTGCCGGTGCTGGAGCGCACGGCGGCCACGGTGAGGTCGGCCGCAATGCCAAACAGGCGCAAGGGCTCGGCCAGGCGTGCGGCGGGCGCATCGGGCGGCAAGGTCAGTGCGACCAGGCCTTCACCGGGCAGGTGAAAGACCTGCGGCGTGCTGGCTTGCAGCAGCTGCGCCCACTGGCGTTTGTCGGTTGCGGCGCCCAGGCGCGACCAGTCACGTTTGGGTGCCAGCCAGCTGTGCACATCGCGCGCACTGACGGCCACCGTGGGCACCTTGGCCCTGCCGCCCTGTGCCCACAGGGCCTGCAGGTTGTCAACGCAGAAGCCTTCGCGCGTCAGTTGCAGGCTCTGGTGCAGGAACTGCAGGCGTTCGGCCAGCGGCCGCGGCACGGACCATGCACGCAGGTCATGGCCTGACATGACCTGCGTCGTTGGCGCGCGTGGGTCCACGCTCACACGCAGCAGCGTGTCTTCAAGCCAGCCGTCCAGGCCGGTGGGAAAACGCAAGCGGGCGCGTTCGAGGAGGGCGCCGCCAAACAGGGCCGACAGCAGCGAGTCCAGTTCTTCACGTGTGGCTGTGGGCGGTGGTTCGGCGATCAGCACCACCCACTCGCCGGGTGCCACCTGGCGCAGGCCCAAGCCCTGGTAGGGCCAGGGCACGCTGCGGCGGAATTGCACCCAGGCCTCACACAGCTGGGGCGTGCCACTGCATCGTGCGGCCAGGCCCCGTGGGGCTGGCGGTGCGGCTGGCGGTGCGGCTGCGGGCGGCGCCACCACGGGGGGCTTGGGCGAGGGGGCGCTGGGCCCTGGGCGCTCAGGCGGCCGGCTGGCAGCGGGCTGCGTGGCCAACGGACCTGGCTTGGGCGGCACTGCAGGGTTCTGGGTGCAGGAGGCCAGCAGCACAAACAGGCTGGCCAGCAGCAGGCGAAGCAGTCTCATGGCCATGCCCTTCCACCGCAGGTCCGCGGTGGGCGCGATTCTGCGCCGATGGCGACGTCGCAGTGAACCCCAGTGCCAGCCTCAGTACCTTGCCTTGGGGATGACGCAGCCCGCTCAGCTGGATGCCGCTCCCGTGCGGTCGCCCAGCGCGATGTCCAGCATCATTTCGCTGGCCAGGCCTTCCAGTTCGCCGCGCAGGCTGTCATTGCCCACCGCCTGCGGCACCAGCAGGTGCGCGTTGACCTTGAAACGCTGGCCGCTGCCGTCCGCACCGCCCAGCACTTCGGTGTGCAGCTGCTCGATGCTGACACCACGTTCGGCCAGCCGGCGCGTCAGCTGGCTGACGATGCCGGCGCGGTCCGGGCCCACCAGTTCCAGCGCCACCTGACGCCAGCCGGCGGCCGGGCTGCCGGCGGTGCTCTGGGCGATGGCGATGTGCAGGCCGGCGTCCTGCAATTCACGCAGCGCGGCTGTCAGTGCCACGGCCCGGTCGGGCGGCACTTCCAGGTGCACGGTGCCGGCGAATTCACCGGCCAGGCGGGACAGACTGCTGGCCGCCCAGTTGGCGCCGTGGCGGTGGGCCACGTCGGCCAGGCGGGCGACGATGCCGGGACGGTCTGGCCCCATCGCGGTGACCACCAGGTCGGCCAGCGCCGGGGCCGGTTCGTCGGCCAGCTGGACCGTGCGGCGCAGCATGGGCGCACGCGTGGCAAAGCGGGTGTCCTGGACCAACGCGGGCAGAGCGCCATGGTCGCGCGCGTGGCGCACCACCTGGGCCAGCAGCTTCAGGCCCAT
>JANOAM010000069.1:0-2916 GCA_031411215.1 Betaproteobacteria bacterium | reverse complement strand
GGTTGCCCCTGGTTGATGGCTTCCACACCGCGACCCCTTTGGTCCGGACCCCGCGTTCATCTCTCGATAAGCGCGTTGAAGCAGTTTTCGTCGCCAGCCGCCAAACCTTTAGGGTGCTTCGCTTTTTTCGTGCCAGCGGACTGGCGGGACTGCTGGCGAAAAAGCGGGCGGCATGGCGGCCAAATCCGGCCTTCAACCCATGCGGGAGACGGGAACATCGGCAGCATGATGCTGAACCTGAGCCCCGCCGTGCGCGCGCCCCACCCGCTGGTGCCTCCTGTGCAGTCCACCCTGGTGGCGGTGCAGACCCCCTTGTCCGCGGCCGCCCGCCGTCATTGGAAGGCCGGGTCTACCCTGGCCCTCCAACGGCGCTGGTCCGAAGCCGCCACTGCCTTCGGCCGCGCCACACGTGCCGCGCCGGGGGACGCGCTGTTCTGGGTCAACCTGGCCAACGCCGAACGCAATGCTGGCGCGGCTGACCGCGCCGAGACCGCGGCCCGCCGTGCCCTGGAACTGCAGCCCGGTGAACCCCTGGCGCTGCAGGTGCTGGGTGACAGCCTGGCCCAGATGCACCGCTACGCCGAGAGCGTGGAAGTCTTCGCGCAGTTGCACGACGGCGGCACGCTGGAACCCGAAGCGCTGGTGCGCCAGGCCGGCATGCTGCTGGCGCTGCTGCGCCCGCAGCCCGCCATGGAACTGTTGTGGAAGGCACTGAGTGCCGAGCCCGGCCTGATCAGGGGACACGCGCTGCTGGCCGACGCCTACCGCGACCTGGGCTTGAAGCGCGAAGCGGTGGAGTGCATGCGCACGGTGCTGGCGCTGGACCCGGGCAACCTGGAAGCGCTCAGTCACCTTTCTTTCGAAAAGCGCCACCTGTGCGACTGGGCCGGGCTGGATGAAGACATGACCGCCATCACCCAGGGCCTGCGTGCGCTGGCCGCTGACCAGCCTCGCATCTGCGCCGCTTTCGGTCTGTTGTCCCTGCCGCTGGACCCCGCCGTGCAACTGCTGGCGTCGCGCGCCGAGTCCAACGCCGTGGCGTGGAAGGTCGCGCAGCTGCCCGCGTTGACTGCCGCCCAGGTGGCTGAACGCAAGGCGCGGCGCCCGCGCATTGGCTGGGTGTCGTATGACTTCCGCGAGCACCCGGTGTCGCAGCTGCTGGTGGAAGTGCTGGAACAGATAGACCGCACACGCTTTGAAGTCGTGCTGTACAGCAGTGGCCCGGACGACCAGTCGGCGCTGCGCCAGCGCATGGCCGGCGCGGCTGACCGTTTTGTCGACCTGCGAGGCTTGAGCGACCAGCAGGCCGCCGAGCTGGTGCGTGCCGACGGCATGGACATCCTGATCGACCTGACCGGCCACACCCGCGGCCACCGCCTGGGCGTGCTGGCCCGCCGGCCCGCGCCGGTGCAGGTGAGCTTCCTGGGCTATGTGGCCAGCACAGGTGCGGGCTTCATCGACTACATCGTCGGCGACCCCCTGGTGACGCCGCTGCAACTGGCCCACGACTACAGCGAGAAGATCGCGCAGATGCCGCTGACCCTGCAGCCCAACGGCCGCTGGCGTCCGCTGCCCAGGCCCATGGCACGCGCCGAAGCCGGTCTGCCCGAAGACGCCTTCGTGATGTGCGCCTTCAACCACACCTACAAGATCCTGCCCGACGCGCTGGACCGCTGGTGCGCGGTGATGCACGACGTGCCCAAGGCCGTGCTGTGGCTGAAGGAAACCAACGGCCAGTTGCGCGACAACGTGCTGCGCGAAGTGGCCGCACGGGGCGTGTCCGCCGACCGCGTCATCTTCGCGCGCAATGTGGCCTACGAAGACCACTTCTCGCGCCTGGCGCTGGCCGACGTGTTTGTCGACACCTGGCCCTACTGCGCCCAGACCACGGCGTCTGACGCGCTGTGGGCCGGTGTGCCGGTGGTGACGCTGTACGGCAATGGCTACCAGTCACGTGTAGCGGCTTCGGTGCTGAACGCTGCAGGCCTTGGCGAGCTGGCATTTGGCGATGCCGACGACTACCAGCGTGCCATCACCGCGCTGGGGCTGGATGCTTCGCTGGCGGCTGGATACAAGGTGGCGTTGAATGAGCAGCGGATGTCATTGCCGTTGTTCGACAGTGCACGCTATGCGTCTGAGTTTCAGGACTTGATGGTCCGCATGTGGACGCGGTGGTGTGCCGGTTTGGCACCCGATCACTTGCCTGCCTAGGTTCGGCACGGGATCAGGGCAGCGGGGTACTCCGCTGCGCTCATGTCCCCCGCCACTGGCTGCTGAGGCAGCCAGTGGCTCCTCCTTTACTTCGCTCCGCGGAGCACCCCGCCGCTCTGATCCGCCACCACGGTTGGCGTACTCAGATGTGGCACGCCAACCGTCGTGGTGGCCTCGGGACTGGGGTGGCCGATGGAGCGAAGTAAAGGGGGAGGCGCCGGCGACGCCGGCGACGGAGGACATGAGCGGAATCGGCCACCCGGTGGCCGCGGCTCGCGCCGACCAAGACAGAACATCACCGATGCCATCCCGATGAGCAGCCCCCTCTTCCACTCCTTGCGCGTGCGCCGCGTCGAGCCCGACACCGCCGAGGCCGTCGTCGTCTCGTTCGACGTGCCGCCCGATCTGCGCGAGGTCTTCAGCTTCACGCAGGGCCAGTACCTGACGCTGCGAAAGTCGATCGCCGGCACCGACCTGCGCCGCTCGTACTCGATCTGCGCCGGCGTCGACGACGGCGAACTGCGCGTCGGCGTGCGCAAGGTAAAGGACGGCGTGTTCTCGAACTGGATCCACGGCCAGCTGAAGCCCGGCGACGAGATCGGCGTGATGGCGCCGCAGGGCCGCTTCTTCGTGCCGATCGAGCCGACGGCGCGGCGCCACCATCTGGGCATCGCCGGCGGCAGCGGCGTGACGCCGATCCTGTCG
>JANOAM010000068.1:0-6226 GCA_031411215.1 Betaproteobacteria bacterium | reverse complement strand
GATCAGCAGCACCCGCTTGCGGCCGATGCGCTCGGCCAGACGACCGGCGATGAAATTCATCGCTCCCTTGACGAAACCGAAGGCGACGACGAAGGCCACCAGCAGCATGAACGAACCACGCGGTACACCGAATTCAGTCTCGGCCAGCGCCGGCACAACGTTGCGCATCATGCCGATGGTCATGCCCACCAGCAGCACCTGCAGCAGATGCTGCAGGACCTGCCCGAGGTTGTCGCGAATGCCGAAACGCATGGCGTCTCGTCGTCAGGCGGCGGTGGGCTCGGGCACCGCTGCGCGCAGGTTGGCCGCAACGATATCGGCCATGCCGTCCGGCTGCGCCGGAATGTCGGCCACGAGTGCAGCGATGAAGGCATCACGCGTCATCTTCAGCGTCGGGTTGAAGCGTTTCTCGAAGCCGATGGTCGATGCGGGCTTGCCCGACAGCCCGGCCCCGCAAGCGCTGCCCGCCTGATGGCCCGGGTAGATTTCGAGGTCGTGCGGCAGCGTCAGCAGCTTGCCGTGCAAGGTGTCGTGCAACTGCGCCGCCATTTCCCGCTCACGGCCTGCGAGGTCCGGCCGGCCCACCGCGCCAACGAACAACGTGTCGCCGGTGATCACGAACCACGGTTCGTCGCTACGACGCAGGTCTCGCACCAGTAGACACACGCTGTCCAACGTGTGGCCGGGGGTATGCAGCACGTCGACCACCACGTTGCCCGCGTCAAGCCGCTGACCATCGGACAAGGGTGCGAAGTCGAAGCTCACGCGACCGCTGTTGCTTTCATGCAGGCAGTACGGCGCACCAGCCCGTCGGGCCAGTTCGGGCCCGCCGGAGTAGTGGTCGGCATGCACATGGGTGTCGATCACAAACGAGATCGGCACACCGACTCTCGCAGCCTCGGCGATGAACCAGTCTTCATCACCGGCCACCACATCGACCGCAACGGACTTGCCGACGCCGGTGCAGCCGAAGAAGTAGGACAGGGTCGCGTTCTCGGCCGGGCGTTGTCGAAAGAACATGATCGTCTCCTTGCGTCAAAACACCAGGACCTTGTCGGCCCAGCTCGTCCACTGGATCAACTCGTCCAGGCTGCTGCGGTGCGAGCCCTCGATCAGGTCTTCCGCAGCAATGCCGCGCGCATCCATGCAGGTGCCGCAGACCCCAATGACGCCGGAGTGGTTGACCACCGAACCCAGCATGACTCCGAGGTTGTAGAAGCCCGACGGCACCTTCTGCTTGGTGTGGGCGGGTGCGGCGGCGTCGTTCAGGATCAACAGTGTCTTCATGGTCACGTCACGCTTCGATGGGCAAACCATGGGCACGCCACTCGGCCACCCCGTCGGTCAGATGGAAAGCCCGATAGCCCTTCTTGCGCAACAGTTCGACCGCATCCTTTGCCATCAGGCAGAACGGGCCCCGGCAGTACGCAACCACCGGCGTGCCCTTGGGCAACTCGGCGAGGCGCTTCTTCAGTTCGTCCACCGGCAGCGAACGTGCATGCGGGAGGTGGGCCGTGGCGTACTCGTCCGAAGGGCGTACATCCAGCACCAGCACCTCGCCCGCTGCTGCCTTCTTCAGGATGGCCTTGCGGTCGAAGCCTTCGAGGTCGTCGCCGTGCGCGACGATGCTGGCCAAAGCCACCTGCAGTTCGACGAGCAGCTCCTCGGCCTCGGAACGCAGGCTCACCCACAGGTCCGCCACACTGGTGCTGGCCAGGCGATACAGCACGTACTTGCCATCCTTGCGCGTGTCGACCAGCCGCGCAAGACGCAATTCCTTCAGGTGTGCACTGGCGAGCTTGACGCTGATCTCCGCCTGCGCCGCGAGCGCTTCGACGGTCTTCTCACTCTGGCAGAGCAGTTCGATGAGTTCCAGGCGCTTCGGGCTGGCGACAGCCTTGCCGATCCGGGCAACCTGTTCGTAGAGATGGTTCTTCAGTTCTATCATGCCAATAGTCTAACGTTTATTGGAATGTAGGTTGAGTTATGAGGTTTCCATGTTGAGGCTTGATCAATACCTGACGATCAACTCACTTTCAGGCCACGGGGTTCAGAACGTGAGACCCCCTTCCGCCGGTGACCCTGCCTGGAAAGCCGGCCTGCTATGAAACACACGTCACGCAGGCGGATACTCCGCGATCGCAGCAGCAAGGGGGGCGGCCATGAAAAGTGAATCCTTCGATGCCATCGTCGTGGGTGCCGGTCAGGCGGGCCCTGCCATCGCCGCCCGCTGCAGCAAGGAAGGCCTGCGCACAGCCGTGATCGAACGCGGGCACTTTGGCGGCACCTGCGTCAACGTCGGCTGCGTTCCGACCAAGACACTGGTTGCGAGTGCACGCGCCATGCACATGGCTCGACGGGGCGCCCAGTACGGCTTCGACGCTGGCGACATCCGGGTGGACATGGCCCGAGTCAAGGCGCGCAAGGACGGAATCGTCGGCTCGTCTCGTGAGGGCGTCGAGACCTGGATGCGCGGCCTGAAGCAGACCGAAATCATCGTGGGCGACGCCCGCTTCGTCGCCGCCGCGACGCTGGAGGTCGGTGACCGCCGGCTGACTGCGCCGCGCATCTTCCTGAACGTCGGTGGCCGATCGGTGCGGCCCGACCTGCCCGGCATCGACACCGTGCCGACGCTCGACAACGTATCGATCATGGAGCTGGACCGGGTGCCCAAGCATTTGGTCATCGTGGGCGGCAGCTACATCGGCTTGGAGTTCGCGCAGATGATGCGACGCTTCGGTTCCGAAGTGACGGTGGTCGAGCGGTCGGCGAAGCTGCTGCCGCGCGAGGACGAAGACGTCTCCGACGGCATTCGCTCGATCCTCGAGAACGAGGGAGTGCGCTTCGCACTGGCGTCGGAATGCCTGACGTTGTCGCGCGACGGCGCGCAGATTGCGGTGGGCGCTGCCTGCGGCGCCGATCGGCCGAGCATCGTCGGCAGCCACGTCCTGCTGGCGGCAGGCAGGCGGCCGAACACCGACGGGCTCGGCCTGGAGTCGGCCGGCATTGCTGCCGACGCCCGCGGATACATCACGGTCGATGAGCAGTGCCGCACGAGCGCCGAGGGAGTCTGGGCCGTTGGCGACTGCAACGGCCGCGGTGCCTTCACGCACACGTCCTGGAACGATCACGAAATCGTGGTCGCCAACCTGTTCGACAACGACCCGCGTCGCATCTCGGACCGCATCGCCTGCTATGCACTGTTCATCGATCCCGCGCTCGGCCGCATCGGCATGACTGAAGCCGAGGCGCGCGTGGCCATGTCCCAAGGTCGCAAGGTGCTGCGCGGCAAGATGCCGATGCAGCGTGTGGGGCGCGCGCGCGAGGCCGGCGAAACCCAGGGCTTCATGAAAGTGCTGGTGGATGCCGACAGCAAACTGCTGTTGGGGGCGGCGATACTGGGCCTCAACGGCGACGAGGTGGTGCACGGCCTGCTTGACATGATGACGGCAAAGCAGCCTTACACCGTGATCTCGCGGGCAGTGCACATTCACCCGACGGTCTCGGAACTGGTACCGACTCTGCTGCAGCAACTGAAGCCGCTTGCCTGAACCACCAAGCTGACGTGCCTAGCTCAGGCGCGCTTCAACTGCCAGACAGCTGACAGTGCGGAGCGGGGGCTCCTGGCCGCGAGCAGCTGATCAACACGTTGGATCACCCAGTACAGACAAGGCCCGGATTGCCCGGGCCTTGTCGTGTCCCACCGCCGACAGGCGCCGCGAAAGGCGTCAGTCGGCCTGCTTGCGCAGAAACGCCGGGATCTCGATCTCATCCATGCCGTTGCTCGCCAGCGCGTCCACCTTGGCCGCCGCGTGCGTGCGGTTGGTGCGCCACACGCTGGGCGTCGTCAGGCCTTCGTAGTTGTGCGGCTGTTGCACGTTGCCTTGTGCGTGGCCCCCATGACCGGCTTGCGTCGTCGGCTGCTGCACGGCCGCCACCTGGTTCAGCACCGGGATGCCATCCGTGCCCGTGCGCAGCACGGGCTGGTGCGCCGCGTGGTGGGCGGGCTGCTGCACCACCGTCAGCGGCGGTGCGGGCATGGCCTTGCGGGCGCTGGACAGGCCGGTGGCGATCACGGTGACACGCAGCTGGTCGCCCAGCGTTTCGTCGTAGGCGGTGCCGAAGATCACGTGCGCATCGTCGGACGCATAACGCTTGATGGCGTTCATGGCGTTGCGGCTTTCGGCCAGCTTGAAGGTGGACTTGCTGGCCGCGATCAGCACCAGCACGCCACGCGCGCCGCTCAGGTCAATGCCTTCCAGCAGCGGGCAGGCCACGGCGCTTTCTGCCGCCTTGGTGGCGCGGTCCGGGCCGCCCGCCACCGCCGTGCCCATCATGGCCTTGCCGGGCTCGCTCATCACGGTCTTGACGTCTTCAAAGTCGACGTTCACCAGGCCCGGGATGTGGATGATGTCGCTGATGCCGCCCACGGCGTTTTTCAGCACGTCGTTGGCGTGTGCGAAGGCCTGGTCCTGCGTCACGTCGTCGCCCATCACGTCCAGCAGCTTTTCGTTCAGCACCACGATCAGGCTGTCGACGTTGGCTTCCAGTTCGGTCACACCCTCATCCGCCTGCTTGCCGCGGCGCCGGCCTTCGAATTCGAAAGGCTTGGTGACAACACCCACCGTGAGGATGCCCATCTCCTTGGCCAGGCGCGCGATCACCGGCGCCGCACCCGTGCCCGTGCCGCCACCCATGCCCGCCGTGATGAACAGCATGTGCGCGCCGGCAATGCTCTCCCGGATGCGCTGCTCCGCTTCCTGGGCCGCCACGCGGCCCATGTCGGGCTTGCTGCCCGCGCCCAGGCCGGAGCTGCCCAGCTGCACCAGCGTGCCCGCGTTGCTGCGGTGCAGGGCTTGAGCGTCGGTGTTGGCGCAGATGAACTCCACGCCTTGCACGCCCTGGCTGATCATGTGCTCGACGGCGTTGCCCCCGCCGCCACCGACGCCGATCACCTTGATCTGGGTGCCTTGGTCGAATTCGTCGATCATTTCGATGGCCATGTGAGCCTCCTTGGGAAAGTTGCAGTTGCCGTTTTTGAACAGAGAGAAATCAGGGGTTCTTGTTGGATGACGTGTTGTCGTCGGTTTTTCAATCGAGCCCCTTTCTAGAAATTGCCCAGGAACCAGTCTTTGGCGCGGCCCATCAGGTTCTTCACCGAACCCGCCTGGGCAGCAGCCTTGTGCCCGCGGCTGCGCGCCATGCGTGCCTCCTCGAGCAGACCCATCACGGTGGCCGACCGCGGGTTGGCCACCATGTCGAATAACGTTCCACTGTAGGTGGGCAGTCCCTTGCGCACGGGCTTCAGGAAGATGTCCTCGCCCAGTTCCACCATGCCCGGCATCACCGCGCTGCCGCCGGTGAGCACGATGCCGCTGGACAGCAGTTCTTCGTAGCCGCTTTCGCGGATGACCTGGTGCACCAGGCTGAAGATCTCTTCCACACGCGGTTCGATCACACCGGCCAGCGCCTGGCGGCTCAGCATGCGCGGCGCGCGGTCGCCCAGGCCCGGCACTTCCACCTGTTCACTCGGGTCGGCCAGCAACTGCTTGGCCACACCATGTTCCAGCTTGATCTCTTCGGCGTCTTTCGTCGGTGTGCGCAGCGCCATGGCGATGTCGCTGGTGATCAGGTCGCCGGCAATCGGAATGACCGCCGTGTGGCGCACGCTGCCGTCGGTGTAGATCTGCACGTCGGTCGTACCGGCGCCGATGTCCACCACGGCCACGCCCAGCATCTTCTCGTCGTCCGTCACCACAGCCGCGCTGCTGGCGCTGGGGTTCAGCACCAGGCGCTCCACTTCCAGGCCGCAGCGGCGCACGCATTTCAGGATGTTCTCGGCCGCACTCTGCGCGCCGGTGACGATGTGGACCTTGACCTCCAGCCGGCTGCCGCTCATGCCGATGGGCTCTTTCACCTCGTGCCCGTCGATGATGAATTCCTGCGGCTCCACCAGCAGCAGGCGCTGGTCATTCGGGATGTTGATGGCCTTGGCGGTTTCCACCACGCGGGTCACGTCGGTGGGTGTCACCTCACGGTTGTCGCGCACGATGACCATGCCCGTGCTGTTGAGGCCGCGGATGTGGCTGCCGGTGATGCCGGTGTAGACGGACGTGATCTTGCAGGCGGCCATCATCTCGGCCTCTTTCAGCGCCGCCTGGATGCTCTGCACGGTGGCGTCGATGTTGACCACCACGCCGCGCTTCAAACCATGCGTGGGCGCCAC